>JAAUUD010000190.1 GCA_012031655.1 Anaerolineae bacterium
GATGAGCGTGTGGGCCTGGGGGCAGGTTCTCGCAAGGGGTGCCTTTTTCCTTCCAGATGAAGGGCACGGCATCCAGGCGTAGCGCCTCTGCTCCGCTGTTGGCCAGGAACAGGATTTCCTCCAGCATGGCCGCGAAGACTTCTGGATTGCGATAGTTCAGGTCCCATTGGTAGGGGTTAAAGGTGGTCCAGACCCAGCGGTCAATCTCGCGGCGGTAAGTGAAGCTGCCCGGCGCAGTTTCCGGAAAGATGGCCCGCAGGTGTTGCTCGTAGGCGTCTGGCTCGGTCCGGTCCGGGAACATAAAGTAGTAGTCCTGAAAATCTTCGTACCCGGCCAGGGCGCGTTTGGCCCAGTCGTGCTCGTCGCTGGTGTGGTTAAAGACCAGGTCCAGCACCAGGCTGATGCCTGCCTCGCGCAGGGCATCAGCCAGCGCCACCAGGTCCTCTACGGTCCCCAGCGCGGGGTTGATTTCGCGGTAGCTGCTGACAGCAAAGCCCCCGTCACTGATGCGCGGCACGTGGTAGATGGGCATCAGGTGCAGGTAGGTCACGCCGAGCGCCTTGAGGTAGCCGATTTTCTCCTGCAGGCCGCGCAAGGTCCCGGCGAAGCGGTCCACATAGCACACAGCCCCCACCATCTCCTGAGAAAGAAACCAGGCCGGCTCGGCTTCGCGCCGCAGGTCCAGCCGCTTGAGTGGCTCTGAACGGTTGGCATAGGCGCGGGCCACCGCCACCATCAGTGCTTCCAGGTGATAGAAAAAGTCGTAGCGCTCATAAAGGGAACGGAGCAGCAAAAAGGCATCTTCGAAGTGGGTTTCCATGCGCCGCCAGAAGACGGCCTGTTGTTCGGCGGGCAAGTGGGCCAGCCAGGGGGCCAGGCGGGGGTGCAGGCGGTCAAGTGATTTGCGGGCGTCGCGGTCCATGAGGCGGTGTTCTCCCGGTGGGCAAGCCCCCGACCCGGCGGGGGCCATCAACGTTAGTAGTGTGAACCGATTCTATGCTTGCCAGTCCGTGTGGAAAACCCCCTCTTCATCCACACGGCGATAGGTGTGCGATCCGAAGTAATCGCGCTGGGCAGCCACCAGATTAGCCGGCAGGCGCCCCGTACGGTAGGCGTCAAAGTAGGCCAGCGAGCTGGCCAGGCTGGGTGTGGGGAATGCCGTTGGCGACCGCGATTTGTACCACAGCGCGCCATGGCCGCCTGCCGCTACTGTGATGGCGCTGCAAAAGGGTTCTGCCACCAACAGGTTGGCCAGGTCTGGTTGGGCGCCGGTGATCTGTTGGACGTCTTCTAGCAGGGCGGCGCGGATGATGCACCCCCGCGCCAGATGCGCGCGATTTCCGCCAGGTTGAGTGCATAGCTGTATTCCTGGCTGGCCGCCTGCAACAACGCGAAACCCTGGGCATAAGTGCAGAGGATTGCGGCATAGAGCGCCTGGCGAACCTGCTCCGCAAAAGTGGCCAGGTCCGCTGCCGGAGTGATGGCCGGGCCACGGAAAATCTGGGCTGCTGCCACACGCTGCGCCCTATAGGCGGAGATGATGCGCGCATCCACCGCCGCATTGATGCTGTGCAACGGCACGCCCAGGTCCAGCGCGCTCTGGGTGGTCCATTTGCCCGTGCCTTTTTGCTGCGCCTCATCCAGGATCAGGTCGATGAGCGCCTGACCGGTCTTGGAATCCTGATAGGCGAAGATCGCCGCGCTAATTTCCATTAGAAAGGACGCCAGCTCAGCCCGGTTCCAGGCGCTAAAGAGGTCGTGCAGTTGAGCGTTGCTGGCCCCGCCAACTCGCTTGAGCAGGTCGTAGGCCTCCGCGATGAGCTGCATCACGCCATACTCAATGCCGTTGTGCACCGTTTTGACGTAGTGCCCCGCGCCGCGCGGCCCTATGTAGGTCACACATGCTTCGCCGTTGACCTTGGCCGCAATAGCCGAGAGCGCCGCTTCTACCAGGCGATAGGCTTCTGGCTGGCCGCCGGGCATGATGGATGGCCCTTCCAGCGCGCCGCGTTCCCCGCCAGAGACGCCGCTGCCAATGAACAGCAAGCCCTCCGCTTCTAGCGCTGTGGAGCGGCGTTCTGTCTCGGTGAACAGGCTGTTGCCCAGGTCAATGAGCAGATCGCCGGGGGCCAGGTGCGGCTTGAGCGCGCCAATCGCTGCATCCACCACCGAAGCAGGCACCAGCAAAATGATCCGGCGCGGCACTTCCAGGGCAGCCAGAAAACTGGCTGTGTCCGCAAAGCTGGCGATGCGTCCTTCCTGGCTATGGCTGGCGAATTGGGCGCGCTTGTCGACGTCCAGGTCATAGCCAGCCACGCTAAAGCCATGCCGGGCCAGGTTGCGCGCCAGACTGCCGCCCATCACGCCCAGGCCCACCATCCCGATGTAGTAATCACGCATGCACAAAAGCTCCTTAGGTCCAGAAACGCGGTTACCGAGGCGCCAGGCAGGGCTAGCGCAGTTCTTTATAAGTGTTCAACAAACCGTTGGTCGAGGAATCATGGCTGTGGACCGGCTCTGGACCGGCCAACTCTGGCTCCAGCGCTTTGGCCAGTTGCTTGCCCAGTTCCACACCCATCTGATCATACGAGTTAATGTTCCAGATCATGCCCTGGGTGAAAATCTTGTGCTCGTAGAGGGTAATCAGCGTGCCCAGCGTGGCGGGCGTGAGTTCGCGGAACAGGATCGAATTGGTGGGGCGGTTGCCGGGGAAGGTCTTGGCAGCGGCCAGCAAATCCAGCCGATCCCCGGTGATGCCCTGAGACAGCAATTCGGCGCGGGCTTCAGCTTCGGTGCGGCCTTTCATCAGCGCTTCGGTTTGCGCCAGGAAGTTGGCAATCAGGACGGGGTGGTGCTGGCCCAGCGGGTTATGGCTGCGCGCTGCGGCGATGAAGTCCGCCGGGATGAGCTTGGTCCCCTGGTGGATGAGCTGATAGAAGGCGTGCTGGCCATTGGTGCCGGGTTCGCCCCAGATGATCGGCCCGGTGCTGTAGTCCACATAGTGGCCCTGGCGATCCACACCTTTGCCGTTGCTTTCCATATCGCCCTGCTGAAAGTAGGCCGGAAAGTGCTCCAGGTATTGGTCGTAGGGCAGGATCGCGTGTGTTTCGGCACCAAAGAAATTGTTATACCAGATGCCCAGCAAGCCCATCACAACCGGGATGTTTTGCTCTAGCGGCGCGCTGCGGAAGTGCTCGTCAGCGGCATGGGCACCGCTCAGCAACGCCTCGAAGGGCTCAAAGCCCACCGCCAGCGCAATCGGCAGGCCAATTGCAGACCACAGCGAATAGCGCCCGCCGACCCAATCCCAGAAGCCGAACATGTTCTCCCGATGGATGCCGAACTCGGTCACACCTTTTTTCGTTGGTGGAGAGGGCCGCAAAGTGTTTGGCGACGGCGCTTTCCTCCCCGGCGGCCTCCAGCAGCCAGGCCCGCGCCGAACGCGCATTGAGCATGGTTTCCTGCGTGGTGAAGGTCTTGGAGGCAACCAAAAAGAGCGTGCTTTCTGGCTGCACCTGCCGGAGCGTTTCGACCAGGTGGGTGCTATCCACATTGGAGACAAAGTGCAGGCGCAGCTCTGGCTTGGCATAGGCTTGCAGGGCCAGTGTCACCATCTTCGGCCCCAGGTCCGAGCCACCAATGCCGATGTTGATCACATCCGTGATGGTGCGCCCGTTGTAGCCCTTCCAGGCGCCAGAGCGGACCGCCTCGCTGAAGGTCTTCAGGCGGCCCAGCACGGCGTTCACTTCTGGCATGACGTCGTGGCCATCCACCACGATAGGGCGGTTGCTGCGGTTGCGCAAGGCCACATGCAGCACGGCCCGGTCTTCGGTGTGGTTGATTTTTCCCCGGCGAACATCGCCGCGATGCGGCCTGGCAGATCTGCCTGGCGCGCCAGCGCAAAAAGCAAGCGCATGGTTTCTTCTGAGATGCGGTTTTTGGAATAGTCAAAGAGCAGGTCGCCCAGGCGCAGGCTGAATTTCTGGAAGCGCTGCGGGTCCTGCGCGAAGAGATCGCGCATGTGCAGCGGCGCAACCTCGTGATGGTGCGCGGCAAGCTGTTGCCAGGCAACCGATTCTGTGAGTGCGGACATAACTCGTGCAACCTTTCTGGCTGGGTAGCAGGGCGGATTGTCGCCTAGTGTAACCCAAATTGCCGGGCAGGCGAGCGGGTACGTGGTACACTAGGCAGATTATTCGGGCGGGGAGGTTCTTACGGAATGACGCAACAGGTATTTGTAACACGTCAATTTCCAGGCGAGGTTGCAGGTCCATTGGAGGCCGCTGGGTATCGGGTTCAGCAGTGGACCAAAGCCCTGCCGCCCCCGCGCGACGTGATGCTACGCGAAGCCGCCGCCACGGTGGGCATCCTGTGCAGCCTCACCGAGCGCATTGATGCGGAAGTCATTGCCGCTGCGCCGGATTTGCGGGTGATCAGCACGTTTGCGGTCGGCGTGGATAACATCGAGTTGTCAGCAGCCACCGCGCGCGGCATCCCGGTAGGGCATACGCCGGGCGTGCTCACAGAAGCCAGCGCCGACCTGGCCTTTGCCCTGCTGATGGCCGCTGCCCGCCGGATTGTGGAGGGCGCAGACTATGTGCGGGCAGGGCACTGGAAGACCTGGGGGCCGCAACTGCTGCTGGGGCAGGAGGTGCATGGGGCCACGCTGGGCATCTTGGGGATGGGGCGCATTGGGCAGGCCATGGCACGCCGTGCCCAGGGTTTTGAGATGCGCGTGCTCTACCATAGCCGGAGCCGCGACGAAGCCGCCGAAGCAAAAATCGGCGCTCAGTGGGTAGACTTCCCAACGCTGCTGCGCGAAAGCGACTTCCTGAGCCTGCATGTGCCGCTCACCGAAGCCACCTACCACCTCATCGGAGCGGCAGAACTGGCCCAGATGAAGCCCACGGCCATCCTCATCAACACGGCACGGGGGCCGGTGGTCGATTCAGCGGCGCTCTATGCCGCACTGCGCGCGGGGCGCCTGGCCTATGCCGCCTTGGATGTGACCGACCCCGAACCGATCTCTATGGATGACCTTTTGCTGACGCTGGAGAATTGCCTGGTGGTGCCGCATATTGGCAGCGCAGGCGTCGCCACCCGCCACCACATGGCCCGCATCATGGTCGAGAACCTGCTGGCGGGCCTGCGCGGAGAGCGCCTGCCCTATTGCGCCAATCCAGAGGTCTATGCTTGACGGATAGGAGGCTGGCTCCTATACTACGACTACCAAGGCGGGCATGGTGTAGCGGTAACACATCAGCCTTCCAAGCTGCTATCGCGGGTTCGATTCCCGCTGCCCGCTTTACTCAGAACCACCCCGCGCGGTGTTTTTAGTCCATCTCAATTTCTTCGGGGCGGGTGCTGGCCCGGCGCTTGAAGATGGCCTGTGTCTGGCCAAAGTTCATGCTCACCAGCTCCCAGCCTTTTTCGCCCAGCACATTAAGCACCCGATGCAGCGGCGCGTTGCGCCAGGGGTGGTGAAACTCGCCATTGATGGCATAGCGGGTGCCGTCTTTTTCTGCAAAGATCATGACATGCAGATATTCCCATTGGATCATCAGCCTTCAACCTCGGTGTAGATGTGTCCGGCGCTGACCTGCCAGACGGTGGACTGCTTGAGAAAGCGCTTGGTGAAGATGGTTGGCTCGGTGGTGGTGAGGATGGCCTGGGTGGCCTGGCTCACCCGCTCCAGCAGATAGGCGCGGCGTTGCTCGTCAAGCTCGCTGATCACCTCATCCAGCAGCAGGATGGGCGGTTCGCCAATGCGCTGTTCCATCCAGGCCAGTTCCGCCAGCTTGAGCGCCATCACGGCGGTGCGGGCCTGCCCCCGCGAGCCATACAGCCCCAGGTCGCGCCCATTGATGAGGAAGCGTAGCTCGTCACGCTGCGGTCCGCTGAGCGTCATGCCGCGTTCGATTTCGAGCTGGCGGTCGTTGAGCAGGGCTTCCTGATATTGTGGGGCGATCTGCTCCGGCGTGAGCTGGCGGTGCAGGTCCAGCCCGGGCACGGCAAAGGAGAGCTGGCCATCACCCTCGGCGGTGGGTTCGAAGCTGGGCACATAACTCAGCTTGAGATCTTCGCTGCTGCCGGTTAATTCGCGGTGAATGCGGCTGGCTTCGGTTTCGATCTCGCGCAGAAAGCGTTGCCGCCCCGCGATGATCACGGCGGCGGCTTGCACCAACTGGTCATCCCAGTAGAGCAGCTCGGCGGTTTTGGCTTTTTTGGCGCCAATGAGCCGCAGGAGGGCGTTGCGCTGGGTGAGCACTTTTTCAAAGCTTGCCAGCGCTTCGGTATAGCTGGCGTCCACCTGGCCCAGCGTGGCGTTCATGTAGCGGCGGCGTTGCTGGGGGGCGCCTTCGATCAGCACCAGGTCTTGCGGCAGGAACATCACCACGGTGATCAGGCCGAGGATATCGGCGCGGCGCTGCCCGACCCCGTTCAGGCGAATTTCTTTGCGGAAGCGCTCGTTGGCGCTGCCCGTTTCCTCACGAATCAGGGTGATCTCCAGCCGATTGAGCACCCGTGCCCGGCCCAACACCTCGGCGCCAACCTGGGCAAAGGGCATTGGGTCCCGTTCTGTGCGCCAGTTGAGCAACTGACGGTCCGAAGTGGCATAGGGCGAGCTAGAGGTGGCCAGATAGTAGACCGCCTCTAGCAGGCTGGTTTTGCCCTGGGCATTCTGGCCATGCAACAGCACTGTCCCGCCAGGCATCCGCAACTCCAGGCGTGCATAGTTGCGGAAGTTCTTCAGGGAGAGGTGCTCGATTTGCATGCGTGTCGCTCAGCGCGTGACGCCAGCGATAAAGAGGAACAATGCGGTTTCGTCCGTGAGCCTGCCCGTCTTGATGTTGAAGTCGTACTCCGCCAATTTCTGGTAGAGCGTCTCTAGTTGTTCCAGGCTGGCGAAGCTGCGCGCCTGTTGGCCCAGTTTGCGCGCC
>JAAUUD010000191.1 GCA_012031655.1 Anaerolineae bacterium
CCGGCGGCAGAGTTGATTGGGTGGTATCGCCGCGCCAGCCTGGTGACCAACCTCAGCCCAGGGGGGTTGTTTGATAAAGCCGCGCTGGAGGCCATGCTCACCGGAACGCCGGTGGTGGTGGCCAGTGCAGCTTTTGATGATCTGCTGGGGGAGCATGCCCCCCGGCTAAAGATCAGCGAACCCCAGGCGGCAGAAGCGCTCGCGGCACGGCTGGCGGCCTTTCTGGCGCTGCCGGCCCCACAGCGGGTAGCCATCGGCGCTGCGTTGCGGCGCCGTACCGCCGCCGAACACAGCCTGGAGCGCCTCATGCAGCGTTTGACGGCCCTGGTCCGCGCTGATTTATCCAAAAATTAACCAACCTTATCCAAAATTCATTTAGATTTGGTTGGGTTTTAGCCATTGGCGTGTTTGAATGCGCGGCGCAAAGTTCTCCAGATGGTCAAACACGTCCGCCAGGCGATCAGCCACGTTGAAGAGCGTGCTTTCAGTTGGGCGGATGAAGCCTTGTGCTGCGGCGCTGGCCACCATTTGCAGCAAGGGATCGTAGTAGCCCGCCAGGTTATAGACGATGATTGGCTTGTTGTGGATGCCCAGTTGTGCCCAGGTAATGATCTCGAATAGCTCCTCGAAGGTGCCGAAGCCACCTGGCAGCGCGATGTAGCCTTCCGCACGGTCAGACATCATCGCTTTGCGCTCGTGCATGCTGTCCACGATGTGCGTTTCGGTGAGCTGAAGGTGCTGGTTTTCCCGCGTGATGAGCGCCTGCGGGATGATGCCGACCACGGTTCCACCCGCAGCCAGCGCCCCGTTGGCCACGCGGCCCATCAAGCCTGTATTGCCACCGCCGTAAACCAGGGTCAGGCCACGCCGGGCCAGCGCCTCGCCTAGTTCTGTTGCGGCGGCCTGGACAATCGGTGCGGTGCCATCGCTGGAACCGCAGAACACGCAAACGCTCGTGATCATGGCAGACTGATCCTTTCCAGAGTCAGGGAGTCGCCCCCTTCCACGGGCAGGCGGGCGAAAGGCGGCTCCAGGGTATACAGGCTGGCGCTCAGGGTATAGTCGCCGGGGGGCGTGTTGCTGGGGATGGGCAGGCCGTGGTTGTCTGCCACGCCCTCGCCGGGTTGCCAGAGCGTGGTCAGGGCGCGATTGTTGGCGGGTTCGCTATCGTGCTGGCTAACCAGGCGCCCGGCGCTATCCAGCAATTGCACCGAAACTTTATAGCGCACATCCAGCGGGGCGGCGGTGGTCCAGAAGAGCGTGACGCCCAGCACGCCACCGGGCTGGGCCGTGCCATTGATTGCATAGCCGGTCAGGGTGATGTGCTCGCCAAATTGCGCGCCGCTGAGGGTAGTTGGGGCGGGTGGTGGCGGCGCTAGCACCGCATAGCGCAGCAGGCGCACGTTGCCATACCAGGCCGCCCCCACGCTATAGGCGCGCTCATCCAGGGTGTTTTTGATGATCTGGTTGGGGTCGCGTTCTTCCGAAGCCCAGTAGATCATAAAAATGCGGGGGTGGCGTGCCAGGAGGGCCTCGGTAGCGGCCAGAGTTGCGGCATCATCACCGCCCAGGCCACGCGGCAGTGGATGGAGCGCGGCCTGGCCCCCGTAGTAGTAGCTGAAGACTTCAATCTGGTTGCCCGCGTTGAGGATCACGGCATCATCCGGCCCGGCCTGCTGCTGGATGATCGCGGCAATAGCGCGGTAGTCATCGCGCTGGAAGTCGGGGTCGCTGTAGAGGTCATCCAGCCAGCCATAGGCGGTGCCCAGGGTCAGGAAAAACGCGCCGCCGCTGATCAGGCGGGGCAGCATCTCCAGCGGGACCGCCGCACTGCCCGATCCCACATCCCACAGCAGGTAGGCGCCCCGTCCAATGACCAGCGCCAGCGCGATCTGCCCCGGCAGCAGGAACTTTAGATTGGCCTCGCGGTAGGCACCGGAGAACAGCAAGCCCCCGGCCACGGCCAGCGCCCAGGCCAGCGGCAGGGCCGCTCGCCAGCGATTGCCGGGTGGTTGGGGGTACCAGTCTGGCAACAGCAGCACCGCCACCAGGGCCAGCGGGGCGAGCACCTCCACGGGGCCGAGGTTCTGCGCAGTGTTGCCATAGGTGATGTGCGTTAAAACGGTTTGCAGGCGTTCCGCAAAGGGGGTGGGATCAGCCTGGACTGCCCAGCCGCTGGTCTGGTCCAGGGCAGTTGGCAACCAGGGCGCAAACAGAGCCAGGCTCAGCAGGTTGAGCGCCGCGTAAAGGAACATAGGGCGGGTGGGGCGCTGTTGCGCCAGCCACCACCCGCCGAAAAAAAGCCCCTGCACCAGCAGCGTTAGTGGATAGCTGTAGTGGGTGTATAGCCCCAGCGCATTACAGAGCGCCAGGGCCAGCCCCCAGGCGGGGCGGCGGGCAGGGTGGGCGCTCACGAAGCGCGCCAGCAACCACATCCCCAGGACGGCCAGCCCGGCCAGTTGGGCGTACATGCGCGCCTCCTGGCTGTAGTACACCGCCAGCGGATTGACCGCCACCAGCAGCGCCGCCAGGATGCCCGCTGCCCGCGCATAGAGTCGGGCTCCCAGGGCGTAAGTCAGCGCTACGGCCAGCACCCCCCAGAAAGCAGAATAGGTGCGCAGGCCGAATTCGTGCTCGCCTGCCAGGCCGGTCCAGCCCTTGAGCAACAGGTAGTAGCCCGGTGGGTGAATGTCCGGGCGAACGGCAGCCAGCAGGTCTGGCACATCGCGCTGCACCAGGCGCAGGGTGTTGCCTTCATCATGCCAGAAGGATTGCCGTGGCAGTTCATGCAAGCGCCAACCCGCCGCCAGCCCAATCACCAGCACGGGCAGCCAGCGCACCAACTGACGGGCGGAGATCAGCCGGAGTTGCAGCACGGCTCAGCGCTCTGCGCGGCGATCCAGCACGGCCGCGGGCCACCACCCCCACCCCAAAGAGCAACCCCCAGCCCAGCACAAGCACCTGCGGCAGCCGTTCGCGGGCGCGTGTGGTCCAGGCGCGGTCCTCGTCGCGCCATTCGCGCCACTCGCCGCCCTGGATGGTCTCTTGAAAGCTGGTGTAAAGGGGCGTGGGCGAGAAGTCGTTTTCCACAATGCGGAACCAGTACCAGGCCTGGTTGCGTTCGGAATCATCGTGGCGCTTGAAGAACCAATAGCTGATCACGCCGATATAGGGCCATTCTGTGAGCGCGCGTTCGTAGGCCAGCGGCACATAGCGCGCGGCCTGCTCCATGCTCACTTCGCCGTAGGTTTCGCGGCCCCACAGGTCTGGATATTCGCTCCGTGGCGGCGTGGGGTTCCAGCCTGCTTCGCTGATCCAGATGGGCTTGTGGGCATCGCCGTTAGCCACCATGATGTCCCGCAGCCAGACGTGCCGCCCGTAGTTCATCAGGGTGGGGCGCTGGCGGCGGTCAGTGGGACCGCTGAACAGCCCATAGCCCTGGGCGCTGAGCACATCGAAGCAGTCCGCGATGCCTGCATCATACAGTTGTTGCAAGTAGAGCAGGTCGTAGAGGTCGCGCCCGCTCAGGTCAATTGTTGGGCCAATGGCGGCGCTATGCACCACAACCTGCGGGTCTACCGCCTTGAGCGCGTCGTGCGCCCGACAGAGCATGTCGGCATACTCTGGGGCGCTGATGGGCTGATTCCACTCGGGATAGAGGTTCGGTTCGTTCCAGATTTGATAGTGCTGGATGCGCCCGCGATAGCGCTCCGCCACGGTGGTCACGAAGTTCACGTAAGCCTGAACATCATCTGGCGGGGCGTGGGGGTTCGGGTTGCCGGGGTGCGTCCACGCGGGTGAGTTCGAGAGCCGCGCGATGATCTGCACGTTGTATTGCTCGGCCAGGTCCACAATCTGGTCGTATTTTTCCCAGGCAGAGATCGCATCGGCCTCGTCAAGGGTGCCGTCGTTGTTCAGGTCGTTGCGCCGATCCATGAAGTCGCCCGGGCCGTGAATCTCAATGTCTTCCCAGACGAATTCCTGCCGAACCCAGCCAAAGCCAGCCTCAGCGATCATCTGCATCTGGCGCTCGCGCTTTTCGGGGATGGCTTCCAGTTGCAGGAAGGTGTTCACACCAAAGGGGTTCTCTGGCAGGTGCTCAATGTCCGCATCCGGGGCGATCTGCGGTTGCACACGGGTGAGGGTCGCCAGATATTGCCCGGCGCCCAGCAGTTGAGCAGCGGGTTCTTCTTCGCCAGTCAGGTTCCAGAGCAGGTCCCAGACCAGCCCTTCGTTTTCCAGGTCAAGCCAGAGGCCCACCAGCCCAATGAGGGCGGCCAGCCCCAGCGCAACCAGAGTTCGGGGTTCAAAGCCAAAGGGTTTCATGGGGAGAATCGTAGCGGGAGACGGCGCCTCCCGCCACGGTCAATGGCTGATCATGCGGGAACCGTCAGTTTTTGGGTGCCCTGAGAGCCAGCCACAAAGTAATTGGTGCAGGCTTCATCGATCAATTCGGGCGTCATCCGGTACGGAACGCTTTCGTATTCGCACAGGCCCGCACGATCTTGAGCAGGTCACGCGGGTGCACCGCCTGAAAGTCCCGTTTGCGGGCCGGGTTGACGTACCACTCTTTGACCAGGTATTTGAAGGTGGTCTCGTCGTACGGGATTTTGAGCGAGTTGGCCATGATGCGGAAGATCTGATAGAACATCTGCGGGCTGGGGCTATGCACGCCCACCTTCATCTGAATACGCCGCATAAAAGCACCATCCACCAGATCGCCAGGGTCCAGGTTGGTGCTAAAGACGATCAACTGCTTGAAGGGCACCTCGACCGCCTGCCCGGTCCGCAGGCGCAGGTAGTCGCGCTCGCTTTCCAGCGGCACAATCCAGCGATTAAGCAGTTGGGAAGGGCTGATCTGCTGGCGCCCAAAGTCGTCAATCAGGAACATCCCGCCGTTGGCCTTCATCTGGAGCGGGGCTTCGTAGAATTTGGCCACGGGTTCGTAGCGCAGTTCGAGCGCGTCCATCGTCAGCTCGCCCCCGACCATCACATTGGGGCGGCGGATGAGCGCCCAGCGCGGGTCAACGGGTGTCCCGACATAAGCCTGGATGGCTTTTGGGGTCTGTTTCTGCAAGTTTGTGGATGATGGGGTCAAACACCGTGATGATATAGCCCCCCACGGCCACTGCGTAGGGCATAAAGATGGGTTCGGAACCGGTCAGGATGCCGCCAATCGCCTCTGCGACCGTCGTTTTCCCGTTGCCGGGTGGGCCATAGAGGAACAGCGAGGTTCCGCCATTGATGGCCGGGCCAATGCTGCGGTGGAAGGTATCCGGCAGGATGAGGTGTGAAAGCGCGGCTTTCACTTCGTCCGGTGTGACCTTCATGTTGCCGCTCAGGCTTTGCATCAGCACAGACTGGTTGTAAACAGTGATCGGAATGGGCGCCGGACCCACATATTGGCTGCGGTCGAAGGCATCGCGGGCGCGGCTTGCGCCCGCATCCGTCAGGCGGAAGACATAGGTAAAGCGCCCGGCCCCGGCACGGGCAATTTCCACCAGATGCTCTTGCTGCATCTGCTCTACCAGCTTGTCAATGGCCTGGGGGTGGGTTTTCATCACGTCCCCCAGGCGGCGCAGGCTGGCCTCGCCTTCGTTGAACAGGATCTTCAGGACCAGGTCATACACAATCCCGATTGGGATCCCCAGCTCTTGCGGTTCGAGCGCAGGCCGCAGCAAATCGGTCAGAACGGGGCCTTGGGGTTCTTCGCGATACGCCTGGGCGGCGGTTGCTGATTGCATCTGGTCGGTCATAGTTCTTCCTGGCAATTGATGGACAACGGTGCATTCATCTACGAGTATACTTAGCGGGCCAGGGCTGTCAATTCCTGCCGTGTTTCAGGTTCGTTAGCAATCTCGCGGAGGAATGTTTTATCATAAGAGCGTAAGGAGAAGCGAAGCCATGAGCGACTACGACCCCAACGACGCCCTCGACCTGCCCGAAGGGGAAGAAATTGAGGCGTATTGTGTATCTTGCAAGGAAAAACGGGGGATGGAAAACCCGGTGGCCGTCTGGACCAGCCAGGGGCGTCCAGGGACCCGAGGCGAATGCCCGGTCTGCGCGAGCACCATGTTCCGCATGGGCAAGACCCCCCTGCACGGCGCTACCCAACCCCCCAAAGCCATCCAGGTCATTCCGCCGGGGGCCAAAGGGCGGGCCGCACGGGCTGCCTACATCGTGGCAGACATCACCCAGGCCGAATTTGCCCAGCAACTGGGCGAAGACCTGCGCAAAGCAGGCATCAATGTGTGGGTGGATAGCGGCGAGACCGCCGACCCGGTGCAATGGTCCACCGGGGTGCACCCCGCGCTGGAGCAATGCACGCATCTGGTGGTGGTGCTCTCCAGCTTTGCACTACGCACCTACAGCGTAGAGGAAGCCTGGAGCTACTTTTTGAGCAAGCGCAAGCCGGTCCTGGTGGCAGTGCGCGAGGCAGTGGACCCGCCCGATAAACTGCGCACACGCCCACGTTTTGATTTTTCGGACGACCAGCGCGCGGCCTTCCGTGGGCTGGTGGAGGCTCTGGCGAGGTAAAGCATGCCCTCAGAAAACTTGTATGTGCTGCGCGTTCGGTTGAGCTGGGCCAAGGGCGTCTGGCGGGATGTGGCTATTCGTGGGGATCAGACCCTCTACGAGCTTCATCGTGGGGTGCTGGATGCCTTTGAGTGGGTAGACCACGAAGAACCGAATTTCCGTTATTACTTGAGCGATGCCGTGGGCGACGAGGCCAATCTCTACGAGACCAACGGTGCACGCGACCCCTACGACGTGGCGCTGGACGCGCTGAATCTGGAAGAAGACCAGGTGTTTCTATACGTCTTTGGCGCAGGCGACCGCAACCAGTTCAAGGTGCGGGTGGCCAGCATCGAAGACCCGGAACCGGGCCTCAGCTATCCAGACGTGATTGACGAAACGGGAATCCCCTGC
>JAAUUD010000192.1 GCA_012031655.1 Anaerolineae bacterium
AGGGTTGCCGGGCGGGGCCCCGTGACCACCGCATCGGGGCGGAAGAGTGCCCGCAGGCCAGCGCGGAAGCTGGTTGCGCCTTCCTTCCAGTCAGACATAAAGTTCCAGATTTCCAGGCCGGTGTAGCCGCTGACTTCCCAACTGGTCCAGGGGATTTGCTGGCCCAGGCCAAAAGGGCGCATCCAGGGCACGCGATGGTCAAAAGGGTGGGCGATGAAGCTCAGCCCCCCCACATTGTTAACTGCATAGAGCAACCGTTGCGGGTCGGGCGCATATTGCACCACCTCGTGCGGCACATTGTAGACCAGCAGGTGGTTCACCTGGGGGAGCCGGGTGCGGTCGTGGATTTCTTCGCCCGTTAGCAGCAGCACATAGCCGCTTGCTTCATCGCCATAGTAGCCGCAAACGCCCTGCACCAGCACATTATGGTCGGTCACCACCACAAAGTCCACGGCCAGCATCGCCGAGCAGCCTCAGCAATCTGTGCATGGGAGCCTTCACCATCGGAGTAGGGCGTGTGCATGTGCAGATTGCCTGCGTATTCATAGAGCATTATGGCTGATCCTGACAACAAACAAGCGGCACGGCAGCCCCTTATGTTCGGTTGTGAAGGGTGATATTGAGCGCGCTACGTAATAAACCTATCTTACCGCGCCCCTAGCGGCGTTTCAACTGTGGGCGCAACGCCGCGCGGACTTCGGCTGCCAGGCGCACGAAATCCGGCTGGGTGATTTGCTCCAGGCTGCGCGGGCGCGGCAGCGGGATGGGCAGGTCGCGCACGATAACTCCCGGTCGGGTGCTCATCACCAGCACACGGTCGGCCAGCAGCACCGCCTCCTGAATGCTGTGCGTGACCATCAGGACGGTTTTGCGACTGCTGGCCCAGATGCGCAGCAGTTCCTCGCTGACGGTTTCGCGGGTCAGGGCATCCAGCGCGCCGAAAGGCTCGTCCAGCAACAGCACCTCCGGGTCCGCGATCAGCGCCCGCCCAATAGCCAGCCGTTGCGCCATCCCCCCGGAGAGCGCGCCAGGGCGCGCCTGCCGAAACTCGCTCAGGCCCAGCAGGTCCAGCATAGCAGCGGCGCTTTTTGCCTGGTCCTGGCGCGGCACCCCGGCCAGTTCCAGCGGCAGGCGCAGGTTTTGCTCCACGGTGCGCCAGGGCATCAGGTTGGCATCCTGAAAAACCAGGCTCAGCGCGCGGGAGGGGCTGCGGAGCGGCTGACCATTGAACAGCACCTCGCCTTCGCTGGGGATCAGCAGCCCGGCCAGGATGCGTAGCAAGGTGCTTTTGCCGCAGCCACTTGGCCCCACCAGGCAGGTGAACTGCACCGGCTCCAGCTTCAGGGAGACGCGGCCCAGCGCCTGCACCTCCCCGAAGCGGTGCGCGACGCCCTGTGCCGCGAGCTTACTCACTGCCCTCGGCAACCGGGATGAAGACGTTGGTAAAGGCGCTTTCCAGGTCGTCTTCGCTCAGTTCCGCCAGGATGAGGTCAGCGGCTTCCAGCGCTTCGAGCGTGCGCTGCCAGCGCTCTAGCGTGGTCATGCCGGGCTGTTCCGAGGTCCACAGCGCCAGCGAGTTTTCCAGCACCTGGCGCTGCGTGGCATACTCGCTTTCGGGCAGGTCTGGCACGTATTCCAGGCTGATCTCAAAAGCGGCGTCCGCATCTGCCAGCGTATCCAGCACGCCACGCTGGATGGCGCGCACCATCCCGGCCACCAGGTCTGGCTCGTTTTCCAGGGTGGTTTCGTTGGTGACCAGACCATTCGAGATCAGTTCCACATAATCCGAGATGGCGATGAGGCTCACCGAAAAGCAGTTTTGCTCGATGGTCAGTGGCTCGTTGCTAATGTAGACCACCGCTGCATCCACCAGCCCGGTGCAAACGGCTTCCGGCGCCGTGAAGCCAATGCTCTCCAGGCGCAGTTCCAGCGGGTCAATCTCGCTTTCGGCCAGCAGCGCCTGCAAGCCCATAAAGCTGGCGCCAAAAGGCCCCGGAATGCCCAGCGTCAGGCCGCGCAGGTCCTCCGGCGTGGTGATGTTCGCTGCTTCTGGCGCCACGATGCCCACCGGGAAATTGTGGAACCACTCGTATACATAGACCAGCGGCTTGCCCACGGCGCGGCCCACCAACACCTGCTCTCCGCTGATGATGCCGAATTGCAGATCGTTGACTGCCAGGCGGTCTACGCCGTCGGCTTCGTTAAAGCTGTGCTCCACCTCCACCGCCAGGCCCTCGTCGGCAAAGTAGCCGCGTTCCAGCGCCACATAGAGGGGCGCAAACTGCACGCTGGGGATGTAACTCACAAACAGGGTGACTTCGCGCGGTTCGGGTTCCTGCGCCTGGCTGGTTACGCCTGGCAGGCCCAACACCGCAACGAGCACAACAAGCAACAAATTCCGCATCGTTCAGGTCTCCTCCGCCTTAATTCGGCTAAACTGCCCGGCGCCAGCGCAGCAAAACGCTTTCCAGCACGGCAACCAGGCCATATAACACCAGCGAAATTGCGGTGAGCAACAACACCGCCCCGAAGACCAACGGCGCATCCGAAGTGCCACGTCCAAACAGGATGAGATAGGCCAAGCCCTGGTTAGCGCCCAGCAGCTCGCCCACCGCCGACCCCACCACCGAGAGCGTCGCCGCCACCTTAAGCCCGCTAAACAGGTTGGGCAGCGCGCTGGGCAGTTCCAGCTTCCAGAACGTCTGGAGCGGGTTGGCCCGGTAGGCGCGCATCAGGTCGCGCAGGTGGGGTCCACGCTCTGGATGCCCACCACGGTCGCTTCCATCAGCGGAAACCAGGTGATGAAGGTCACCACAAAGACCTTGCTCTCGATGCCCGTGCCCAGCCAGATCACCACGATGGCGGCAATCGCCACCACAGGGATCGCGCGGATGGCCACCAGATAGGGCAGCAGGAGCGCGCTCACCCAGCGGTTGCGCGCCACGGCATAGCCCAGCGGCAGGGCCAGACACACCGCCAGCGCCAGCCCGGTCAGGGCCTGGCGCAAGGTCGCCCAGATGTGCCCCATCAACAGGTCGCGCTCGTGCAGGGTCTGGAGGCGCAGCAGCACCGCTTCTGGATGTGGCAGGATGAAAGCCGGATAGCGCTCAGACTCTGCTGCCCAGGTCCACAGCAGCCACAGACCAATCCCCAGCAACGGCGTGAGCAACCAGCGCAGGCCCGCCAGGTGCCAGCGCGAAAACTGGGGAGAAATGGGTTTATTGCGTGTGCTTGGCAAGATTGCCATGGGTGTTGCCCCTTTCGGTCAGGCTCGGCTGCATGTGGAAGCGCTAGGGGCACAAAAAAACCAGGCTTGTGCTTGTGAGCGTCCCCGGGGAAAACCCCAGCAACGCCAAAGCATGCCCATCCAATGGATATGGCGGACGTTCAACCTTCTCTCATCCGGACTGTTACCGTCGGCTCTGGACTCTAACCAGATCCACCGTCGCTGCCTGCTGGCTGCGCCGGGTCACGGGCTTGTTATCGCGCTGGATAACCTACCGCCGGTCGGGAATTGCACCCTGCCCCGAAGGTTCCACGGTATTCGCTTTGGTCCCAGTATAGCAAAGACCGCCCCACCTGACCATTAAGGCGGGCTGAATGGTGCGGCCCTAGCAGAACACCCCCGGCTCGCACATCGCAAAACGGATGCGCGCCACGGAGGTTCCATTGGCGAACAACTCCGCCGACCAAAACCCGCCGCGATAGGGCGCATCGCTGGATTCCAGAAAGAAGTAGATGCACACCTCGGCATAGTCGCGGTCAGCGGTCCAGGTAGGGGTTTCGTAGCGCGATTCAAAGCCCTGGTACCAGCGCGTCTGGTAGATGGTCCCGGCGCGCACATCCAGCGCTCGCACCGAAAAATAAATGCGCTGGGGATCGTTAGGGCCGGTGATGTAGAAGGTATCGTTAGGCGCGCTGGCGCACCCTGTCGCCGGATTGATGGCGTTGGCCGTGGTCAGGTCTGTGTAATTCTGCGCGGCGCGGGCGAGCGGGTCCAGGGTTGCTGCGGCAAAGTTTTGTGCATCTGGCGTGGGTTGCAGGAAGGGTCGCAACGCGGCGAGCGTCCCCTGAAGGTTGTGGTTTTGCTGCTCCAGCATCACCACCTGTGTGGCCATTGCGGGCACGTAGGCGGTGGTGGCTTCCAGCGCGATGAGCGTGGGCTGGCGTGTTTCTTCATAGTTGACGGTGGCAATGATCTGGGTGGCCTGGGCCTGACGGGTGGCCCGTTGAGAGGGGTCCTCGAAAGGCTGGCCTTCGCTGCAGGCGGCCAGCAGCACCAGCCAGGCCAGCCAGAATCCCAATTTACCGATCACGTTCAGTGCATCTCCCTTTTCCATGTCGTTATCCTGCGGCGCTAGAGCATCCGCCGCCACCATTGATAGCGCCCCAGCAGTTCGGCACCTTCAAAGAACGCCACGGGTAGCATGTTGTCCTCCGCAACCAGCGCCGTGAGGCTGGCGCGGCCTTCTGCGGCGGCCTGGGCACGCCCGCCCGCCAGGCTGGCCAGGCGTTGATCATCGCTCAGACGGTCGTTATCCAGCCCCTCCAGCCACAAGCCCCGATAGGTGAGCGTATCAGCGCGCGTTAGCGTGATGAGTGGGTGCCCGTTAGGCGGCTCTGTCGTGGGCTGCGGCGCCCAGGCGTGCAGTTGATAGACCCTGCCGCTGGTTTCATAGCCATTTTTAGCAAAAGCGCGCTGTGCTGCCGCGTTATCAACCCGCACCAGGCCCCGCGCAAAACTCGCGTTCAGCAGGCGCCCGGTTTCGTGGCTGGCCGCGACCAACCCCGCGCCAATGCCCCGTCCGCGCACTGCCGGATGCACCGCCAGCAGTTCGATCTCCCAGCGCCAGGCCGCCCCAGCCCGCGAGAGGAAGCACGCCACCAACCCCAGCACGGCTTCCCCTTCTACCGCCAGCCAGACCCATTCCTGCTCTCCGGTGATCACAACGCGGCATTGTTCCACGTTGGGCTGCACGTCATCCCAGACCACGCTGATGAGCGCCGCAATGGCTGCCGCATCGAAAGCGCTGGCTCGTCGTATCTTCACCATCCGGTCTCTCCTGCGCTATCATTAGCGCTATGCAACAACTTCAACAACGCTACCTGTATTTTGCCGTTTTTTCCAGTGGGATGACCGTTCTGGCGGTGGAACTTTCTGCCAGCCGCTTATTGGGCAACGTGTTTGGGACCAGCAACCTGGTCTGGGCCAACATCATTGGCCTGATGCTGATCTACCTGGCGCTGGGCTACGCGATTGGCGGGCGCTGGGCAGACCGCTCTCCGCAGCACAAGACGCTCTACCAGATCATCTGCTGGGGCGCTTTTTTTAAGCGGGATGGTGCCGCTGGTGGCGCGCCCGGTCCTGTTTGCGGCGGCAGAGGCCGTCTACGACATTGATGCGGGGGTGGCAGTTGGCTCGTTCATCGCGGTGCTGCTGCTTTTTTCTGTGCCGGTGACCCTGCTGGGTTGTGTTTCGCCCTTTGCCATCAAGCTGGCCCTGCGCGGCCTGGAGAACGCCGGGCAAACCGTCGGCGGCCTGTATGCGGTCTCGACCTTCGGCAGCATCATCGGGACCTTTGCCCCGGTGCTTTACCTGATCCCCGAAGCAGGTACGGCGCTCACGTTTCTGATCTTCGCCGGTTTTTTGCTGGTGGTGGGGCTGGTGGGGCTGTTCATGAGTGCGCGGGGGGCGGCGCTCCGCCTGGCCTGGATGCCCTTTGTGCTGGCGATCTTCGCGGCGCTCATCCTCGGCAACACGCAGCGCCCGGTGCCAGCGGGCTATCGCTTGCTCTACGCGACCGACTCCGCCTATAACTACATCCAGATTGTGGAAGATGCCAACGGCTACCGCTATCTGTGGCTCAATGAGGGCCAGGGCATTCATTCGCAATATCACCCAACGGATTATTACTACCGCCGTACCTGGGGCTTATTCCTGGCTGGGCCATACTTCAACCCGGGCTTTACGCCAGACCAGATGGGGCCGGTGGCGCTGGTGGGGTTGGCCGGGGGGACCATCGCGCGCCAGCACAGCGCGGTTTATGGGCCCATCCCGATTGACGGCATTGAGATTGACGGGGACATTGTGGCTGCCAGCCGTCGCTACCTGGGGATGGACCTGCCCAACCTCAACACGATTGTGGGCGATGCACGCTACGAATTCCGCCAGTTGGAAGGACCCTATAGCATGGTGGGGTTGGATGCCTACCGTGTGCCTATGTGCCTGCAGCTCACCACGGTGGAGTTCTTCGAGGAAGTGCGCGAGCGCCTGGCCGAGGATGGCGTGGTGGTCATCAATGTGGGGCGCACCCCAGACGACCGCCGCCTGGAAGAAGCAATTGCCCGCACTTTGCTGGAGGTCTTCCCCAGCGTGCACCGTATCGATGTGCCAGACTCGCTGAATACGATCCTGGTGGCCACCCGCCAACCGACTGACCCCGCCAATCTGGCGGCCAACCGGGCCCGCCTGGACCCTGTTCCGCACCCCTTGCTGGCCGAGGTGCTGACCGATGCCGTGGCCGGGCAACGGCCCATCACGCCCTCTGATCTGGTCTTTACGGATGACCGCGCCCCGGTGGAAACCCTCATCAACGACATGACGCTGCAATACCTCTTGAATGGCAACATCGAGGAGCTACGCCCATGAACCCGCCCGACCCGCGCCACCGGATGGCCCTGGCCACGCTGGAGGCCATCCAGAAGCACCTGGAAGAAGCCCGCACCCGTGATGATCACGAAAGGGTGCGGGTGGACTTGCTGGCTATCGTGCAGTATATCCCGCGCCAGGCGAGCTTGGTTGAACAAATGCCGGAAGCGCCCCATGATTGATCCGCCTTATGCCCCCCCCGCCCAGCGCAAGCCCCGCGACCTGGCCTGGCTGGGTTGCAAAGCCTGCTGGCAGCCCTGGTGCCGGTGC
>JAAUUD010000193.1 GCA_012031655.1 Anaerolineae bacterium
TCAAAGCACAAGCGCTGCCCTGCAAGCAGAACTCCCCGCTCATTTACGGGAACATGTGGTTTTAAGGGCCGAGTGCCGCATGAGGACCTGCCGAGCTACCTGGCGCAGGCGCAGGTGTGCGTCTTCCCTTCGCATATGGAGGGGCAGGGGATTGTGATCATCGAAGGGATGGCTATGGGCAAGGCGGTGGTTACCAGCAACGTCGGCCCTGGTCCAGAGATCATCCAGCACGAGCAGAACGGCTTGCTGTGCGATCCATTTGATCCGCAATCCATCGCCGTACAGATCATCCGTCTGTTGCAGGATGAAGCATTGCGCTGTGCGTTGGGCGAGGCGGCGCGTCAGACCGCGGTCAGCGTCTATTCGCTGGAGTCTCTGGTGGCGCAGAACGAAGCCTTCTACGCCACCTTGCACACCCAAAAATCACATCTTCAGGCGGGAACACCCCATGCAGCCCGCTGAGCACCTGGTTATTTTTTCGCACGTCACGCACCATTGCCTCGGTGACCACATCGTGGCTCATGGCGGTTTTGTGCGCGAGGTAGACCTGTGGGCCCGGATATTCAGGCGCGTCACGGTGGCGGCCACCTTTTCTGGTGAGCCACCCCGCAACGATGCAATCCCTTATGCGCAGCCCAATGTCGAGTTTCGGGCATTGCACCGCCCCTATCCCGTAGATACGCCCCTCAGGAAGGCCACTTATCTTGCAGACACCCCGCTTTGCCGGGCGAGGCTGGCGCTTGCTGGGGCCCAACAGCGTGGTGATGGCTCGTGGGCCGGATAGTTTTGGCCTGGTGGGAGCCGTATTGGGGGTGCTGGCAGGCAAAAAGCGTTTTGCCAAATACGCGGGACAGTGGAGCGCCTTCCCAGGAGAACGCCTTCCGGCACGCTTGCAGCGCTGGTTTTATGCGAGCTCGCTGTGGGGTGGGCCTGTTTTTGCGAATGCTGCCCCGGACCCCCGCCGCCCTCGTTTGGTTAGCATCCTGAACGCTAGCCTCTCTCGCCAGGACTGGCAGCAAGCCGAGCAGGGCAGCCACGCCCGAGAGCATACAGGCCCCCTGCGCTTGCTGTTTGCCGGGCGCATCACACCCGCCAAGGGGATTGATACCCTGCTGCGGGCAGTGGCGTTATGTGTGCAGGCGCAGCATGCGGTGCAACTGGATGTGGTGGGGGATGGCAGCGAACGCCCCGCTGCCGAAAAACTGGCCAAAGCACTGGACCTGGGCGCATGCGTGACCTTTCATGGCTGGGTGGGGCGGGCAGCGTTGTTTGAACACTATCGCCAGGCAGACACGTTCCTCAGTGGGTCGCGCCACCAGGGCCTGGACAAAGTGGTGCTAGAGGCGATGAGCTTTGGCTTGCCGATCGTGGCGACGGACATTAGCGTGATGCCTTTTCTGGTTCAACCTCCGCGTTGCGGGTTGCTTGTGCCGCCAGATGACCCTCCTGCGATGGCGCAGGCCATTCAAACCCTGCTCGTGGCACCGCAACAGCGCACTCAGATGGGCCAGAACGCCCGCGCGCGCAGCGCCGATTTTCTGTTTGAAGACCTCGAAGTGCGCTTTCGGCAAATGCTGCGTGAGCACCTGAGGTTGGCGGTATGAGCGCGCAGCCGAGCGGCGTGATGCAGATGATCGACACGCTTCAGCTCGGCGGGGCAGAGCGCATGGCGGTTAACATTGCAAACCAACTGCCGCCGGAACACTTCGCAAGCCATATGTGCATTACGCGCCAGAACGGCCCACTAGCCGGGGAAATCGCTCCACAGGTGCAGCAACTGGTGCTGGACCGCACCCGCCGCCTGGACCTGGATGCCTTTGCCCGCCTGCGTAAGTACATTGTTCAGCATAGAATCCGCCTGATCCATGCGCATGGGTCGTCGCTTTTCCTGGCGCAGATGATGAAAGCCCTGAGGCCCAGTTTGCAGGTCATCTGGCACGCGCACTATGGCGGCTATGCAAGCGCAAAGGGGCGGGGCCTTCTGCTTGGGCTGGCACTGCAACGCACCGACGCTGTTTTCGTCGTGAATCACCCGCTGGTGGGGTGGGTAACCGCCACTTATGGTCTGGCGCCCGACCGTGTGCGTTACCTGCCCAATTTCGTCTTGCGTCCGGCTGGCGTGGGCCCAGCGCCCGATCTACCCGGCACACCGGAAAATCGGCTGATCTGCGTGGCCAACCTGCGCCCGCTCAAGGACCAACTCGGGTTGGTGCAAGCGATGGTCAATGTCGTTGCAGAACAGCCCGAGGTCCACCTGTTGCTGGTGGGTGCAGAACCAGATGCCACCTATAGCGCCCAGGTCCGCGCCGCCATTCAACAGGGGGGCTGGGTGCACAGGTTCACTTGTTGGGGCAGCGTCAGGATGTAGCCAGCCTGCTGAAGGCCAGCGCGCTAGGGGTGCTCAGTTCAACAACAGAAGGGCTACCCATGGCGCTACTGGAATATGGTCTGATGGGCCTGCCGGTGGTTGCAACCCGGGTTGGTCAGGTGCCGGAGGTCTTAAAGCAGGGGAATTGGGCGTGGCTGGTGGAGCCTGGAAACCCGGCAGCGCTGCGTCAGGCCATTCTGGAGGCGTTGTGTAACCCCGAGCAACGCGCCATACGCGCCCGCGCCTTTCAGGCCCATATCGAAGCGCACTACAGCGCCCCGGCTGTCCTTCAGCAGATCACCACGGCCTATGCAGACTTGCTGTCCCACTAGCGCCACGCTCAGCAAAACGGAGTGCCCATGACTGCTTATTCTTCACAACGCGCTCGCTACCGGCTAGCGGGGGCAACACAGCCCCATACCTACCCTAACGATTGGTTCTACCTGGGGCTGTGCCTGGCCTATCCGCTGCTTACCCTGGTGTTTATGCAGGCGCCCCTGCTCAGGAACTTGCAGGCTTACTTTGTGGTGGGGGGTGTGCTGGTGCTGGCTGCCGTAGTCCGGCGAGATGCCCTCGTCATCTTTGGCTGTGCATTTTTGGCGACCAGCGATGTCCTCTGGCGCTTGCTGGAGGTCGCGTTTTTCTGGGAAGGCATTAAGTATGTGCTGGTGTTGTGCCTGGGCCTGCGGGTGCTACGCATCCCGCCACGGCAACTAACCATTCCTGCGGGGGTCCTCCTGTATGCCGGGCTGATGATCCCTGCGGTTTTGTGGGCGTTGGCCCTGGACCCGGCAGCAGCGTTCCGCAGCGTTTCGGCCAGTTTTTCGGCGCATCTGCTGTTGATCGTGGGAGCGATCTTTTTTGCCAACCTCCCGGCCAGCGAACGCATCCTGCGCCCGATGGCGATCTTTGGCACCCTGCCCACCCTGGCCCTGGCCGCGATTGCCGCGCTTTCGATCCTGACCAGCGAAGACCTGCGCTGGAGCAACGAGGGCAACTTTGTGGCCAGCGGCGGCTATGGCCCCAACCAGGTTTCGACGGTGCTGGGCGCCGGCGTGTTGCTGTTGATGGTCTGGTGGGTGACGGCTGCGCCCAGGGGCATCGCCCGAGTCTTGATCATCGGCCTGGCGTTATGGTTGGTGGTGCAAAGCGTGCTGACCTTCTCTCGCGGGGGGGTGCTGGGCATGGCGCTGGCGGTGGCGGCGCTGTTCGGGCTGCTTTCTGTGCTGGATACACGCCGCCTGCCTGCCATCCTGGTGATTTTAGGGATAGGTGGGCTGGCCTTCTCCTGGGCCTTGCCGCGCCTCAATCAGTTCACCGAGCAAACGCTCGATGTGCGCTACAGCGAACCGGACCTGGCCGGGCGCGAAACCCTGGTCGAAAGTGAGATTGCGCTCTTTCTGGAACACCCCTTAGGCGTGGGCGTGGGCCAGGGCGCCGAGGCCAGGGCGCAGGCCGTCGGGGCGAGACTCGGCGGCTTCTCACACGGAGTACACCCGCATTCTGGCTGAGCATGGGGTGCTGGGCATCCTGGCTTTGCTGGTGCTGGGGGGCATGCTGCTCCACAACCTGGCCCGCCAGCCAACGCCGCTAAGCCGGGCGGTGCTGGGCGCTTTTGTGGTTTGGGCTGTGGTGTACATGACCCACGCAGGCACCCGCACGCGCTCCCGATGTTCCTGCTGGCCATCACCTTCACCCGTTTTCAGGCTGCATCGATGATCCACGAGGAGCGCTAATGCGCCGCGAAATCCTGCTGATCGGCAATTTCTTCGTCTCTACAGGTGGGCGCCAGGTGTGCCAGGATTTGGCTGATCACCTGCGTGACCTGGGTTGGTCGGTGCACACCACCTCAGCCCACCAGCCACGCGGGCGCCGCTTGCTGGATATGCTGTGGACAGTCTGGCGGGTCCGCCGTCGCTACGCGGTGGCCTTGATTGATGTGTTCAGTGGGCCTTCGTTTGTTTGGGCGGCGCTTTGTGCCAGGCTGCTCCATTGGCTGGGCAAGCCCTATCTGCTCGCCCTGCGAGGTGGCAATCTGCCGCAGTATGCCCAGCGCCATCCAGGGCGCGTGCGCCGCTTGCTGGGCCAGGCCAGCGCGGTAACAACGCCCTCGCGCTACCTTCAGCAAGCCCTGGCCCCCTATCGGCCCGATATGATCCTGCTGCCTAACCCAATTGAACTGCGTCATTACCCGTTTATCCAGCGCACAGCGCCACGCCCGCGCCTGGTGTGGCTGCGCGCATTCATGGCCCACTATAACCCCTGCCTGGCAGCAGACGTGGTGGCCGCTCTGCGAGAAGATTACCCCGACATCCGCCTGATTATGATCGGGCCGGATAAAAGGGACGGCACCTGGCACGCCTTTCACCAGCAAGTGCAGGCATTGGCGTTGGCTAACCACGTGGAGCAACCAGGCGCCATCCCCAAGGGCGCCGTACCCGCTTGGTTGCAGCGGGGCGATATTTTCCTGAACACCACCAATGTTGATAACACGCCAGTGAGCGTGCTGGAAGCCCTGGCTTGCGGGTTGGTGGTTATCAGTACAGACGTCGGGGGTATGCCCTATCTGCTCTCGCATGAACATGATGCGCTCCTGGTACCCCCGCAGGACCCCACTCGCATGGCGGAAGCAGTGCGGCGGGTGATCGAGGCGCCAGCGCTGGCAGCGCAACTTTCCTGGAACGGGCGCCGCACGGCAGAAGCCTTCGATTGGCAGAGTGTGCGGGCGCAGTGGGATCACCTGTTAACTGAAGTTCAAGGGAAAACAGCATGAGCGGAATACTCGAAGCCCTGGCTTTGCGGCTGCCGCACCCCTTACGCACGCTGGCAGCCACCTACAAATCCCATCAACTTGACCGCATCCGGCGGCACGGCGACCGGGCAGCCCTGCAGGCGCAGGTTGACTTTGCTGTTTATCGCCAGATGAGCCGGGCAGCACTTGACCAGGAGCAAGCACGCCGACTGGCAGCCTTGCTGGACCACGCCCGCCAGCACATCCCCTTCTATCGCGAGACTTACGCACCCACTGGCTGGCAAGGCGAAAGCGCCTTGGCGGTGCTGGCCAAGCTGCCCTTGCTCAGCAAACCCCAGGTACGTGCAGCAGGCGAAGCCCTCCTGGACGAGCGCCACCGAAAGACGCCGCATTATGTGGGCCACACCAGCGGTAGCACGGGCTCGCCGCTGAACTTCCACTGGTCCTACCAGACGTTGCGGACCCGTTTTGCCATGCGCGATGCCTTCTATCAATGGCATGGGGTCGATTTTGACCACGAATGCAACATTCGGATTGGTGGGCGTTTGTTTGCACCCGTCAGCCAGAAGCGCCCCCCTTTCTGGCTCTACGACCGCGCCACACGGCAGTTGATGTTCTCCATTTATCACATGAGCGACACAACCCTGGCGCACTACACCGCGCCTATCCAGCGCTGGCAGCCTACCTTTGTGACCGGCTACCCCTCTGGCATCTATACACTGGCGCGCTATTGCCAGGAAAGCGGCTTTGTCTTTCGCCCTAAGGCGGTCTTCACGGACTCCGAAACAGTGCTGGATCATCAGCGGGCGCTCATGGAGGCGGCCTGGGGGTGCCCGGTGGTGGATTACCTGGGCATGGAAGGCGGCTGGATTGCCCAACAATGCCGGGCCGGGCGCTATCACACCCCGCTGCTAACGGCGGTGGTCGAAATTGTGGATGAGGCCGGGCAGCCCACCGCGCCCGGCGAGATCGGCGAGATTGTGGTCACGGACCTGACCAACGACCTGATGCCCTTGTTGCGTTACCGCACCGGAGACAGTGCAAGCTGGTCGGCTGATGGCTGTGAGTGTGGCTGGAACACCCCTGTTTTGCAGAATATCGAAGGGCGACTGGATGACTTTGTTACCTTGCCCAATGGGCGCAAAGTGGGCCGCCTGGATCACATCTTTAAGAACGCCAGCGGCATCCGCGAATGCCAGATTGTGCAAGAAAGCCCTGCACATTTTGTGTTCCGCCTGGTGCCCAGTGCGGACTATTCCGAGGCAGTGGAGCGGCGCCTGCGCCAGGAAGCCCACGCACGGCTGGGCCAGGACATTCGGATTGATATTCAACAGGTCCCGGCGATTGAGCGGACCGGGCGTGGTAAGTTCCGCGCCGTGATTTCTAAGGTGTCTTGATGCGCATCCTCTACCTGCACCAGTACTTCACCCTACCGACGGAGTCCGGCGGCACGCGCTCCTATGAGTTTGCGCGGCGCTGGCAAGCACACGGTCACGAGGTGACCATCATCACATCCAACTCCAACCTGCCCAGCGAGTATCAGAAGATTCGGCGGCCTGTACGGACGGTCCTGGCCGGGCTACCTGTGGCCATCATCCCCACGCACTACACCCAGAAGATGAGCTACCCCCAACGGATGGGTGCCTTCCTGCTTTTTGCGCTGGCCGCCTCGCGAGAGGCCCTGCGCCAACGCGCAGATGTCATTTACGCCAGCAGCACCCCGCTCACCATCGCTATTCCCGGCATCCTGGCGCGCACGCTACGGCGTATTCCGCTGGTCATGGAAATCCGCGACCT
>JAAUUD010000008.1 GCA_012031655.1 Anaerolineae bacterium
GAGCCTCCCGCCGCAGCCCTACGCGCCGGACCCGCCGCCGCCCCAGCCTGCGCCGCAAGCTTACGCCATGGAAAGCTACGCGCCGCCTTCTGAGATGGCTACCTTGCGCGGGGATGAAGATGACCCAGTGGGGGAGGTCTTGCCGCCTGCGCCCGGCTCTCCTGAGGGGCACCCGCCCGCCGCTGGCACGGAGAAGGCCGGCAGCGATGGGGAACAGCATGCCGAGGATGCAGGGCCGGAGCGCCCACGAGGGGAGTCCTGAGGATGGTGTTGCAGGTGCCGCCAGAGCGGTGTTTGATTGTGGCGGAGGTGGCGCAGACCCATGAGGGCAGCCTGGGCCTGGCGCATGCCTTTATTGATGCTGCGGCGCGGGCCGGGGCGGATGCCATCAAATTTCAGACGCACATCGCGGCGGCAGAAAGCACGCCTGGCGAGCCGTGGCGGGTCAAGTTCAGCCGCCAAGACGCCACGCGCTACGATTATTGGCGGCGGATGGAATTTTCGGCGGAACAGTGGCAGGGCCTGAAGGAGCACGCCGACGAGCGCGGGTTACTCTTTCTGAGTTCGCCTTTCTCTGGGGCGGCGGTGGAACTGCTGACGCGGGTGGGGGTGGCAGCGTGGAAGATCGCCAGTGGGGAGGTGAATAACTTGCCTTTGCTGGAACAGATGGCCTCCACCGGGTGGCCGATGCTGCTTTCCAGCGGGATGAGCGGCTGGGCGGAACTGGACCGCAGCGTGGCATGGGTGCGGGCGCGAGACCTGCCGCTGATGGTGCTGCAATGCACCTCCGCTTACCCGTGCCCGCCGGAGCAGGTCGGGCTGAACGTGATGACCGATATGCAGGCGCGCTATGGGTGCCCGGTGGGGCTTTCGGACCACTCTGGCACGATCTACCCAGGGTTGGCGGCGGCCACCCTGGGCGCGCAGATCATCGAAGTGCACCTGACGCTGAGCCGCGAGATGTTCGGGCCGGATGTGCCTGCCTCCATCACCAGCGCGGAGTTGGCAGGGTTGGTGGAGGGGGTGCGCTTCATCGAGCGGATGCGGGCGCACCCGGTGGATAAGGACGCGATGGCGGGCAGCCTGGCGCCGCTGCGGCATCTGTTTACAAAGAGCGTGGTCGCGGCGGTGGATGTGCCCGCCGGGACGGTGTTACAGGCGGAGCATTTGACGGTTAAGAAGCCGGGGACGGGCATCCCGGCGGAGCGTCTTTCGGCGGTGGTGGGCAAACGCACCCGGCGCGACCTGGTGGCGGATCACCTTTTGCAGCCGGACGACTTCGAAGACGATGCCCATGCGTAAATGGGCTGACCTGCCGCGACGGGTGCTCACCATCGGGGTGGGGGTGCCGCTGGTGGTGGGCGTGGTGGTGAGCGGCGGGACGTGGTTTAGCTTTGCGGTGTATGGGGTGACGCTGCTGGCCGCTTGCGAACTGGCGCAGATGGTGGGCGGCAGCCGGTTGTGGGTGCATGTCGCGGCTCTGTGGCTGGCTTTGCTGTTCATCCTGATGGTGGAATGGTTGGGGCCGCTGGCGCTGTTCAGCGGCCTGGGGGTGGCGGTGCTGGCGGCGGCGGCTTCTGGCAGTCGCTGGCTGATCCTGCTGGCTGGGGTGGTGTATATCGCGCTGGCCTTTGGTTTGCTGATTCGGTTGCGCGAGGGCGAGGCCGGGTTGGATTGGGTGCTGTTGCTGTTCGTGGCCAACTGGTTAACCGACTCCTTTGGGTTGATTGGCGGGCGGTTGGCGGGCCGCCGGCAGCTATGGGCGCGGCTCTCGCGGGAGAAGACGGTCGAAGGCGCGCTTTCGGGTTATGTTGCGGGCCTGGGCGGGGGAGTGGCGGCGGGGCTGATGGCTGGGCTGTCAAGCGGGCTGGTGTTGGTGGCCAGTGCTGTGATCCCGTTGCTGACTATCTTGGGCGATCTGCTCGAATCCGCCGTGAAACGGCGTTTTGGGGTGAAGGATAGCAGCCGCCTGCTGCCGGGGCATGGTGGCTTGCTGGATCGTGTGGATGGGTTGTTACTGGCTACGTTGGGCTTGTATGTGCTGCTGGCGGTGGGTTAGGGGTGGTGCAAGCGCAAGCGTGCCTCAGAGCACAGGATTTTGACCACGGTTGTGGTGACATCCGGCGCCAGATATTCTGGGGGGGGCTGCCAGGCGGGGGGCGCCGCCAGCACGGTTTCTACACAGCTCAGAATGGTTTCTTCTGAGGCGCCACTGAGGATATTGCTGCCGACTTCCAGCGTTTCGGGGCGTTCTGTAACATCCCGCAGGGTGACGTTGGGCACACGGAACAGGCAGCATTCTTCCTGAACGGTACCGCTGTCGCTGAGCACACAGCGGGCGTTTTGTTCCAGCTTCACGAAGTCGAAAAAACCGAGGGGTTCAAAAACGTGCAGGCCCGGTCTTTCTAAGGTCTGGTTTTGTTTTTGGAGCTGAGAGCGGGTGCGCGGGTGCAGGCTGCATAGCACCGGCAAGCCATGGACGCGGTGCAGGCGTTCCAGGGCGTTGATGAACTGCGCCAGGCGTTCGGGAAAGTCAACATTTTCGGCGCGGTGGAGCGTCACCAGGAAGTAGGCGTTAGGCTCTACCCCCAGGTCTTGCAGGGCGGTGCTGGCTGCGATGGTGGGGGCGTAGTGTTGCAGGACTTCGTGAATGGGGTTGCCCGTGACGAAAATGTTCTGGCCTGGGATGCCCTCGCGTAGCAGGTTGGCGCGGCTGCGTTCGGTGTAGGGCAGCAGGATATCGCTGCTGTGGTCGATGATGCGGCGGTTGATTTCTTCTGGCACGCGGTCATCGTAGCAGCGATTCCCGGCCTCCATGTGGTAGACCGGGATGCCCAGTCGCTTGGCGATGATGGCGGCCAGGCCGCTGTTGGTATCCCCCAGGATAAGCAGCTTATCCGGCTGTTCCTGGCGCAGGATGGGTTCGCAGGCGATGAGGATGCGCCCGATGATTTCGGCGTAGCTCTCGCCGCGCACGCCCAGGTAATGGTTGGGGGCGCGCACGCCGAGTTGCTCAAAAAAAATAGCGCTCAGGTTGCGGTCAAAGTTCTGGCCTGTGTGGACCAGCACATGCTCGCAGAGCTGGTCCAGGCGGGCGATGATGCGGCTGAGGCGGATGATTTCCGGGCGGGTGCCCAGGATGGTCATCACCTTCATCGCAACAGCTCGCGCTGTTCGTCAAAGACGGTGTTTTGCTCCACCAGCAGGCCGCGTGCCTCCAACATCCCGTGCAATTGCGCGGCGGGCATCAGTTCATCGGCAGAGCTGTATTCGCGTTGCAGGGGGGAGGTGATGCTTTCGCTCTGGATTTCGGGCAGGATCGGTTGAATGATGTAATAGCTGCCACGGGCGAGGGTGCGGTGAATTTCTTCTTCGGAGATCAGGATTTCGTGCAGTTTTTCGCCGGGGCGAATGCCTACTATTCTGGTTTCGATGGCGCGATCTCCGATGAGTGCCGTGGCAATATCCACCACGCGCGCAGCGGGGATGCGCGGGATGTAGGTTTCACCGCGTTGGCCTTCTTTGACGGCGGCGAAGATGGTGTCTACGGCATCGTCCAGGCTCAACAAGAAACGCGTCATTTCGGGGTCGGTGATGGTTACGGGGCCACCTTTGCGAATTTGGTCATGAAAGAGCGGGATCACGGAGCCGCGCGAGGCCAGCACGTTGCCATAGCGCACGCAGAGGAAGCGCGAGGCGGGGCGGTCCAGGTTGGCGCGGATAAACACACGTTCCTGAATGGCTTTGGTCATCCCCATGACATTGACGGGCTTGCAGGCTTTGTCCGTGGAGACACCCACGACTAACTCAACGGGTAGGTCCAGCTCCCGAATCGCACGGACGATATTTTCTGGGCCAGTGATGTTGGTTTGCACCGCTTCGTAGGGGAAGTATTCGCAGGTGGGGACCTGCTTGAGCGCGGCGGCATTAAACACGACATCGGCCTGGCGCACTGCCCCGCTGACACTGTGGAAGTCGCGTACATCGCCAATGCGGAAGGTGAGCAACTCGCGGAAGTTCTCGTAGATGATTTCATCCGTGGCGCTTTCGCGCTTCATGTAGCTCAGGCGCATGTCGTGCTGTTTGGCTTCGTCCCGCGAGAGGACGATGATCTGGCGCGGCTTGCCCAGTTCGGCACCCAGCAGGCGCCGAACCAGGACCTTCCCCAGCGACCCTGTGCCGCCAGTCACGAGGATGCGTTTATCTTCCAGGGGCAACATGGGCTAGTTAATCCCTTCTGTATAGTGGATTGGAACCTGGGCCATCTGCTGAACCAGGCTAGGCCAATCCGGCGATTGAAAGCCGGTGGCCTGCTGAAAGCGGGTGCCATCTAAACTGCGGTCGATGTGCACGGCGTCATCGGGGATGATCTCGATGGGGTGGGCATAGGCTTCGCGCAGCAGCAGCAGTAGCGCATGCTTGGAGATGGGCGGGGCAGCCAGGTGATAAAGGCCGTGTAGCTCTGGGCGGGGCAGCACCACCTCCTGCAAAATATCCGCGATGGCATCTGTGGGAAAGCCGCTGAAGATGGCCCGTTGAAAGCCCTTAACGCTGGCCTGGCTGCCCAAAAACCACTCGACCAGGCTGCGGCGCTGGGTGAGCTCACGCCCAATGAGCGAGGTTCGGAGCGTGAGGGCGTGCGGGGCGTGCGTGACTTCGCCCAGGGCTTTGGTTTTGCCATAGACATCGGCGGCGTCGGTGGGGTCGCTTTCGGTATAGTTGCCGCGCGCCCCGGTAAACACGCAATCGGTGCTGATGTGGATGAGCCGGGCGCCGCTCGCCTGGCAGAGGTCCGCCAAGAGGTGCGGAAAGCGCGCATTGAGTTCCAGGGCGGGCAGCACGCTCTGGCCGCTTTCGCGCTGCTTGATGAGGCCCACACAGTTGATCACCACGGTGGGGCGAACCGTGGCTACGGCCTGCATCACGCTGGGGAAGTCCTGAGCATCGACACCAGCGATGAGACGCGCAGGGTTGACATTGGGCAGGGCCGCCAGGCGCGGTTCTGCTTGCCGGAGGGTGCCCCAGGTTTCAAAATGGGCGCTCAGGCGGCTGAGCAGTTGGTGCCCCAGCATCCCTGTGCTCCCCAGGATGAGTATTTTCATCGTTCCTACACCGTTCTGGTTGCTTGCTGGCTATTTTCCAGTGCTTGCTGATATTGCGCAACTACGATGGGCCGCAGGTGAGCGCGGTCGAAGTGGGCCTGGCCGTGTGCCAGGTTGAGCGCGGCAGCCTGGTCCACCAGCGCATCGTCGGTCAGGGCACGGCGCAGAGCGGCGGCGATGGAGTGCGGGTCTTCGGGCTCGGTGCGTAACCCGGTCTGGCCATCGGTTAGCCAGTCTTCGGTGCAGGCCCCGCGTGATTGCACAGGAAACGCGCCCAGCAGCATGGCCTCGAGGCTGGAGAGGCTGGCGCCGTCGGTCAGGTTGTTGCCGATGTACACGCGGGCTTGCCCCAGCAGGCGCCAGATGTCTTCCTGCGGGCTGGGGGGAATGACCTCCAGGGCCAGGCCGTGGGTGCTGGCCAGCACTTCGGCGGCGGTCGCTACCGGCTCATCAGCCGAGAGGATGGCCACGCGGTAGCCCTGGAGCAGGTCGCGGCACATCACCAAGGCACGCAGGGCGAACAGTGCCCGCCCATAAACGTTCTGGACGCCCTTCAGGACGATGAGGCGGCGCTGCGAGGGCGGCGCTGGGCTGCGGAAACCTTGCAGGGCTTGCACGTCGTAGCCGCCATTGTTGAGGGTGACTGCCCAGGATTGGCCGCGCAAGCCAAGCTCCCGGCCCAGGTCCAGATCGCGCGTGCATTCCACGTCGTAGTAAGCGCAGGCGGCCAGGATTTGCTGAATGCGCGGGCGGTGCTCGGCCAGACGGCCATAGAGATAGATATCATGCCCCCAGTTGGTGATGATCCAGGGGGGGAAGTGGCCGCCGGGCTGCTGGAGCAAGCGCTCCCGGGCGGCCAGCGTCATATAGCCGGCGTGCTGGAATTCCAGCGCGTGGATGAGATCAGGTTGCAGGCGCTGGATGAGGCGTGTGAGCTGGTTGATGCGGTAGCCTTTGCGCAAGACCTGCGCGGTTTTGCGCCAGGCGGCGGCCTGGCGCCGGGGTGGGAGCCAGCGGTTGATGAGGGGCAGCACCGGCACCCTGACCCCACGCTGCACGACACCGCGCGCCAACCAGGGTGGGTCATCTGGCGGCGATACATAAAACGAGTGGTGAAAGGTCAGGTTACGCAGGGTGGGGTGCAGCACGCCGTTGTCCATGGAGGAAAACAGGTGCAGGTCCCAGCCCTGGTCCGCAATCAGGTTGAGCCATCCGGCGGTGTGGGGGCTGCGGCCCATGGCGACGAAGAGAATACGCATGGTTCAAGGTCCGGGGTGGTTGGGGCGCCTGGGACGGGCGGCGCTTTGCTGGTAAAGGTCGATGACCTGGGCCTGGAGCCGTTGGGGGTCCAGGCGTTGGCGGGCGACTTCCAGGTTGAGCTGGGCGGCCTGGTCCACCAGGGCATCATCGGTGAGGGCGCGTTGCAGGGCGGCAGCGATGGAGTGCGGGTCTTCGGGTTCGGTGAAGAGGGCTGTGCGGCCATCTTCGAACCACTCGTCACAGCAGGCGGTGTTAGACTGAACGGGGAAAGCGCCGAGGCACATGGCTTCGAGGCTGGAAATGCTGATGGCATCGGAGATGCTGTTGCCGATGTAGACGCGGGCCTGCCCGTGGAGGCGCAAAATCTCCTCCAGGGGGCTGTGGGGGATGACGCGGATGGGGATGTTGGCCTCGTGTGCGGCGAGTTGGGCAGCGATGGTTACCTCTGGATTGGCGGAGTAGATGACGACCTCGTAGCCACGTTCGCGGATGATCTGCTGGCAGAGGACCAGGGCACGCAAGGCGAACAGGGCACGCCCGTAGAGGTGTTGGTAGCCCTTGAGCAGGATAATTTTGCGTTGCGAGGTGGGTTGTGCAGCGCGAAAAGGGGCTAGCTGGGCCAGGTCAAAGCCGCCAACGTTGGGCAGAACTGGCCAGGCCTGACCCTGTAGCCCCATCGCCCGGCGATGTTCAGGTCGCGCTGGCACTCGCAGGTGTAGTAGTCAACACGGCTTAACAACTGTTGCAGGCGCTCCCTGTGGGCTTTCAGGTGACGGTAGAGATAAAGATCGTGCCCGTAATTGGTGATGATCCAGGGGGGGAAGCGACCCGGAAAATGCCTTCCAAAATACTCTTGTGCGGCCAGGGTCAGGTAGCCCCCATGTTGAAATTCAATCGTGTGAAGCAGATCGGGTTGCAGGCGGGCAATCAGGCGAGCTAGCGTTTTGGCGCGTTTGCCAAGGCCAAAAGTCTCTTGCGCTGCTCTGGCATATGTCGCTATTCGGGTACTCGTGTATGCCTGATTAAAGGGTAGGCTAGGCACACGTAGCCCGGTGACGCGCCGATTAGCGGCTTTGCTAACAGGAGCTTGACTTGGGGTTGAAATGCTGTGGTGAATCGTAATGTTGCGTAGGCTGGTATGGTGCAGCCCTACGTCCTGGCTGGGGAAAAGGTGCAGGTCCCAGCCCTGGTCCGCGATCTGGTTAATCCAGCGTGCCACATGGACGCTCTGAGCCATGGCTACAAAGAGGATTTTCATGCGGTGCTGCCTGCTACAGGGTTCTCTAAATCTACCGGCACCAGGTCTGCCTGGGGCACGCCCAGGAAGGCGGCGAACTGCTGATGATAAATTTCCAGGGTCAGGTTTTCTTCAAAGGCACGGGCAGCGTTGCGGGCCAGCTGGGCGCCCTGGGCGGGGTCGCGGATGAGCGTTTCGATGCGTTGAAGGATGTCCGCAGGTTCCAGCGTATAGCACAGTTCGGCGGCGGCGTATTTTTCCAGAAAAAGGGCCGGGGAGGCATAGCGGGGACCATGAAAAAAGATGGGCCGTCCCGTCACCAGGTAGGTTGTGAGCTTGGAAGGGAAACTCAGGCGGGCTTCGGGTTCGTGCTGGGGATCAAAACGATAGGGGCAATAAAGCGCGCTCGCCTGGCTGAGTTGGCGAATGCCGGCGGCTTGCTCGTACCAGCCCAGGAACTCAATCCGGCGGGGGCGATTGGCAGAAATGTGAAGCTGTCGGCTGAGCACCTGGAACCGAATTGAGCGGCCTGCAACCTGCCAGGCGACGCTATCCAGGGCAGCGAGCAAGGCTTCAAACTCTTCTGTGGCGTAGATTTGCCCGGCCAGCGCCAGCGTAAAAGGGGCGTCTTGTGAGGGGGCTGGCTGGGGTGGTTGCACCAGGCGGCGGTCCAGGCTGGGGATAAGGGGAATGGCGGGGGTGTTGTACTGGTTCTGATACGCCTCTGCCATCGCCCAGGAAGCCGCCGCAATCCGTTTGCTTTCTCGCAAGAGGGCCTGGTACTCGGCAAAAATACGCCGCTGAGAGAAGCGATCAATGTTGTTGGAGATGAGCCACCAATCTGGCGGGTCGTAGACCTGGGCTAGCAAGGGCACCTGGAGCTGCTTGGCCAGGCGGCGGGCCAGGCGGATCATGAAAGGCCCTTGCACCGGGCACCAGATGGCTTCTGCGCCAACTTTGCGCCCAAATTCGGTTGCGTCGCGTAGCACCCTGGGCAGGATAACCCGGGTGTTATAGGCATCGCGGGCCAGTGAAAATAAGGTCCCTGCCTGGCGGCCTAGGCGCCTGGAAATTCGTTCGCTGGGTTTGTTGGCATAGTGAATAGGCAGCCAACTAAATTCAGGGTCAAGCGTGAGGCCCAGGCCAGGAGAGATAACAGCATAACAAGCGAGCCACTCTGGCGGCACAAAGCTACACAGACGCTTCATAACCAGGCCAGCGGTAAAGCCCTGCGCTGGTGGGATATCGGTCAGGAGCAGGAGTTTCATACGCTCTGGTGTTCTCGATCTAGCAGAGCAAAAAATTGTTCCCGCACCCGTTCCAGGGCAAAGTCTGTTTCTGCACGCTGGCGGGCACGCTTCCCCAGTTCGGTGCGCCAGTTTTCATCCTGAAGCAGGTGGGTCAGGGTCTGGGCAAGGGCGTTTACATCGGGTTGGTCTACAACGGCGCCGCAAGCGTGCTGGCGGAAGTACCTGGCCACGAAGGTATAGTGTGGGGCGTGGACCAGAATAGCCCGACCAATAGCCAGGTAGTCGCCCATTTTGCCTGGGGCCGCGGTTTTCAGCGTGCGCTGAATTGCACTGTGAAAGGCTAAGGGCAAGAAGAGCACATCCGCCTGGCGCAGCATTTGCAGAGCTTGCTGATTGGGGAGATAGGCGTGTTTAACCATGGCTGGGCTGGTCATGCCGCTAAAGCGTAGCTCAGCGTCGGTTTGGTCCGTGAAGAGGTGTAGCTTGATGTGGGGCTGGTTGAGCTGCGCCAGGGCAGCCAGCAGGTTATGAAAAGCATCGAGTTGGGCGTGGTAAATCGAACCCGCATAGACCAGGTTAAAGGTGGTGTGGTCAAAGTAAACAGGCGGGTTTTGCTCCAGCGCGGCGAGGTCTGGCACCGGGCACAGGTTATGGATCACCACGCTGGCTACACCATGGCGCTCCTGGTATTCCGTTACTGCTTCTTCGTTGGTCACCACCACGGCGTTTGCACCTCGGGTGAGCCAGGGCTCTGCCCAGCGCGCCCACCGTCGGCGGATGGGCTGGCTCCATTGGTCGCCGTAATCATCAAAAATATAGGCCACAAAAGGGATGCCCACCCAACGACTGGCCAGGTAGCCCGCAGGCAGGTCGTAGGGGTCGCCAGAGCAAGCGACCACACAAGCCGCAGGATATTGCCGCAAAATGCCGCGCAACTGGCGTGCGCGTAGGAGGGTCTCATAGGGAAAAATCAGCAGTTCCAGCCCATCACGCAGGCGGCGGTAGAGGCGGCGCATGCGTGGGCGTTGTATCAGACGCTGGAATTGCCGCACCCAACCTGGCCGGGGTTCAACCCGGATGCCTGGATCGCTGATCATGGTGAGCGGTTTGGTGGCGCCCAGGGTGAGGGTGAGGCCGGGCAGGCGTTGCGAGGCCATCCGTTCGGGCGGAAAAGCATTGATGTCCTGCCGAGAGATGAGCAGATAATCCTCAGCGGGGACCTCCGCCAGTAGGCGATAGAGCACAATGGCCTGCCCAGAAGACGAAGGCGGCAAAATGTGGGAAAGCAAGGCAAAACGCTTCATGAACGCGCCTCCTGTTGAAGGGGCAGGTTTTCTGAACCAAGGTAGCGCCAGCCTGGCGGCGGGAAAAGGGCGCTGGGCCAACGGATGTTGTGGCGTGCCAGGCGCGTTTCTGGTTCTGGTAGGGTGAATTGAAGTCCGGCTTCCAGAAAATGGGGGGCGGTGGGGCCGGGATGCCAGGTGCCAACGCCCAGGTGATAGGTGCCGGGGCCAAGCAAGGCAGTGGGCAGGTCCAGGTGCAAGGTATGTTGACCTATTTCGTGGTGGCGGCCATCCGGCAGGAAGCTGGTGTCGGTATAGTAGATGGGTTGATCCTGGCTATTATGCAACTGAACTGTGATCAGGGGGGCTGGGTGTTGGCGCAGGGCGTAAGTTACCTGGAGCCTAAGCGGCCTCTGCGGGGCTTCTTCTCCTTCCACGAGGAGTGCCTGCAAAATCTGGAAGGGTTGGGCGGGGTCTGGCAGGTTTTCAAGGTGCGTTTGGGTTTCTGCAAAGCGGTTCAGGTAGGTCTGAATGATATGCGCGGGCGCGCCATCCATGACCAGGCGGCCTTGTTGCAGCAGCAAGGCCCGCGTGCAGAGCGCTTGAATAGCATTGGTGGCGTGGCTCACAAACAGGATGGTGCGGCCCTCGGTCTGGGCAATCTGCCCCATTTTGCCCAGGCACTTTTGCTGAAAGGCCGCATCGCCCACTGCCAGCACTTCATCCACCAGCAGGATTTCGCTTTCCAGGTGGGCAGCCACGGCAAAAGCCAGGCGAGTGTACATGCCGCTGGAATAGAATTTAACCGGGGTGTCGATGAAAGCGGCCAGCTCCGCAAAGGCCACAATTTCATCAAAATTACGCTGAATTTCGCGCCGGGGCATCCCCAGGATCGCGCCATTCAGGAAGGTGTTATCGCGTCCGGTGAGTTCTGGATGAAAACCCGTGCCCACTTCCAGCAGGGCGCCCAGGCGTCCAAGCAGTTGAATGCGCCCGGCGGTAGGGGTCAGGATGCGCGCCAGCAGCTTGAGCAGGGTTGACTTCCCGGCCCCATTGCGGCCCACAATGCCCAGGATTTCGCCCCGTTGAACAGTAAAGTTCAGGTCTTGCAGCGCCCAGAAAGTGCGTTGGGGGGCATTCGCGGCCTGGGGTTGTTGAGAACCACCCCACCGCTGGCGAACTCGGCTCAGTGGCCCTGATTGCCCTGGTGCCCCGATTGCAAAACGCTTGGCCAGACCTTCAACCCTGATCGAAACACCGCTCATTACAGAACGTCCATAAAGGATTGTTCGCTGCGGGCAAAGTACCAGAACCCGCTGATGCAAAGCAGGCTGGCGCTAAGGACCGAAAGCAGAAGCATCGGCCAGGGGGGCGGCGGTTGCCCTTCCAGGATGGCCCAGCGCATCCCACTGATGACGGTGGTCATTGGGAACAGGCCAGCCAGGTTGTAGAGGTCTGCGCCAAGCGCATCCTGCGCCAGTTCCAGAGGGTAGATGACCGGGGTCAGGTAGAACAGGGTTTGCAAGAGCAACGGGATCAGCAGGTTCATGTCGCGGTAGCGGGCGGTGAGGGCAGCCCCCCAGGCGCCTAACCCCAGCAATTGAACGACCATCAAAGCAAAGCAGGCCACAATCCCCAGCGTACGCACGCCTGGCCAATAGCCCAGCGCAGCAGCAAAAACAAGCGTAAACCCCAGGGTCAGCAGGTAGTCCAGCAAATTACTGAGGATGGCAGCGAGGGGCAAGATGAGGCGCGGGAAGTAGACCTTGAGCACCAGCGGCGCATTGTTCAGGATGCTCTGGCTGGCGCGCGTCCAGCCCTGGCTAAAGAAGGTCCAGTTCACCAGGCCCGCGAGGATGAAAAGCGGGTAGGGCGTATCCCCAACCGGGACCCGCACCATCACGCTAAAAACCAGCGTGTAAATGAGCATCAGCAGCAGGGGTTGCAAAAAGACCCACAGCACGCCAATGACGGTTTGCTGATAGCGCACCCGGATATCACGCCAGATCAGCGTCCAGAGCAATTCTCGGAACTGAAGCAACTCACGCCCGTTAAGGGTTCGTGGATGATCGGCGTTGATTTCCACAACAAAAGTGGCGGGAGGTTGGGCGGACATGGGCAGACCTATCGCGCAAGCGGAACTTCCGCATGTTGCCAAAAAGCATCTTTAACTATAGGGGGTGGGTTGGAGCCTGTCAAATGGGGCGAGGGGGAGCTTCTCCAGAGCGCCAGCGGGCTGGGTCGTAGAGCAGGCCGGGCCAGGGCAGCCCGTGCGCCTGGCGCAGGTTTTCGTGCGCTTCTACCGTAAACACAAAGCGCACATCTGGAAAATCGAGTGGATCATGGCCGGGTTCCCAGAAGGCAAATGAAACACGATAAGTCCCTGGGGCCAGGTAGTGGCGGCAGAGGTCAAGCTCAACGGTGTGCAAGCCAGGGGCTAGATGGCGTTTGTCTGGCAGAAAGTCGCTATTGGTGTAGAGCACCAGCGCATCTTCCATATTGCGGACTTCAACCGGGATGAAGACCGCCGGGTGAGGCCGCCGCACCTGATAAGTCAGCCGCAGGAAGGTTGCCTTGTGGCCCTGATGATCCACCTGGTCACGCAGTTCGGCCCGCAAAAATTGCATATCGCGCGCTTCATCGGGTGCAAAAGTCGCGCTACGTTGTGCATTAACCCCCTGCTGAAGATAGTGGTTGATCACCGTTTCAGCCTGATCATCCATCACCAGGCGGCCTTTTTCCAGCAGCAGGGCACGCTGGCACAAGCGCTTGATGGCCTGCATATTGTGGCTCACCAGCAGGATGGTGCGGCCTTCATCGCGAGCAATCTGGCCCATCTTGGCCAGGCATTTTTGCTGAAAAGCGACATCTCCCACTGCCAGCACTTCATCCACCAGCAGGTTTTCGGCGTCCAGGTGCGCCGCCACCGCAAAAGCCAGTCGCATATACATCCCGCTGGAGTAGAATTTGACCGGGGTATCTAGAAAGGTTTCGATTTCGGCAAAAGTGACGATTTCATCAAACTTGCGGGCGATTTCGCGGTTGCTCAGGCCCAGGATAGCCCCATACAGCGCCACATTGGCGCGCCCGGTAAGCTCAGGATGAAAACCGGTGCCGACTTCCAGCAGCGAGCCAAGCCGCCCACGCAGGCGGATACGCCCGCTGGTGGGCGCATAGATGCGCGAGAGCAACTTGAGCAGGGTGGATTTCCCCGCGCCATTGTGCCCGATGATGCCCAGAATCTGGCCCTGGGGAATGCTGAAGCTGACCTCTTGCAAGGCCCAGAAGTCTGCACGGGCCGCCTGCTGCCTACCGCCTGGGCGCACCCGCCGCGCCAGACCGGTCATCTCATCGCGCAGGGTGGGGCGGTTTTTGCGGGCGCCAATGAGGAATTTTTTGGAGAGCTGATGCACTTCGATGGCATTATAGGACATAGACAGTGTTACTAAACTTTCTGGTCTGGCTCAGTGAACCCAAGGGTTGGCTAACTATTCTACAAGCATTAAACAAAGCTTGATAGCGCTCTAGAATAGGCTCTAATCACTTTTCTCTAACAATCAACTGATTGCGTCGAGTAAAATCTAGTTCTATAATGCATGATAGTGGGTGCAACCTATTCCAGTCACGCCCCGGCATCCGGCGTGCAGAGAGTAAGCTAAGGATAAAACACCATGAGAAAAACAGTCTTTTCTGTGGCAAGTCTGGCGCTGCTTGCCGCATTGGCTTTGCTTTTGCTTGGCTCTGTACCGCTGGTGCAGGCGCAGTGTACCGTCAATGGGGGAGCGGATACAGATGCGGACCCTAACTTGTGTATTGGCACCAGTGGCGATGATATTATCGTTGATGAGGGCCAGGATGTTACAGCGGGTCTAGGTGGTAGCGATACTATCACAGTCACCGGGAATAGCGGGGATGGGAGTGCTACGAGCGGCATTTTTGGTGGGGGCGGTGGAGAGAGCGCTACTGGGGTGACAGATACCATCAACATCGGCGACCCCAATAACCCTTCGAATAATGCGCAAGTTGATGGCACCGTCAGCGGGGACAATTTTTCGCAAAGTGGCACGGCGGGCAACACCATCATCAACATCAATAACGGCAGTTCCGTGCAATACAACGTCACCGGCGACCGGGATAATGACATCAACACCTCAGTGAACGGCCAGGATACCATCACTGTGGGGCCGAACGCGAGCGTAGGTGGGAGCGTGTTTGGCGATAATGCCAATGGTAGCACAGGTGCAAATGACACGATCATCATTAATGGAACGGTCACCGGGTCGGTGTTTGGCGATAGTGTAGCGGGTGGTACAGGCGACGATACCATCACCCTGGGTGCGGGTTCCACCGTGGGCGTGGATGTGGTGGCGGGTGGCGGCACCAACAGCGTCAATATTTTCGTGGGCACCGCGACCGGCAACACCCCGACCCCGACCATCACGGATAATGCGACTGTAACCGGGGACGTTAATGGCACGGGGGGTGCGACTACTGTCACCCTGAACCTGACCACCAGCCGCAACCAGTTTGCGATGGACTTCCAGGCTGCGGTGGCAGCAGCGTTCGCCGCTCTGGGCAGCGACCCGACCTTTAGCTACGCGGGTGTGAGTTATGACCTGGTGGGGATCACCAACCTGTTGGGCAGTGTGGTCTTTCTGGATAGCGATGGCGATGGGGTCCCGAATGATGATGACAACTGCCCCAGCGAAGCCGGCACTGTGGCCAACAGCGGTTGCCCGGATAGCAGCACGCCCCCCGCTGATCCAGGCAACATGGGCGGCGATAGCGGCGGTGGCGACAGCGGCAACCAGTCCATCAATGTAACCATTACCATCAACCTGGCAGCGCTGGTGGCGCAAACCCCGGTGCTGATTGGCAACGTGCCGCGCGGTGGAACCCTGCGCGCTCTGGCGGGTGTGCGTGTGCGCCAGGACCCCTCACCTAATGCGCCGATTCTCATCACGGTGCCGTGGGGCGCGCTGGTGGTGGTGCTGGATGCGGACCCCGATGGGGAATGGTTGTTCATCCGCTATACCTTTGTGGACGAAGACGACCTTGATGATGATGGCGACGATGAAGAAACCATCGTGGTCACTGGCTGGAGCGCGGCAGATTGGTACCGCTCGCTGAGCGGTGGCCTGGTCTTTACGCCAGAGCGTGTGCGCCCGCGTTGTGATGGTGAAGTCGGTTCCAATGGTGCGCGGGCGCGCGGCAGTGTGCGCATTCGCCTGAGCCCCAGCCTGAATGCGCCGGTGCTGGGCCAGGTGCCCTACTGCGGCGTGATCACTGTGCTGGATGAAGACGACACTGGCTTCTGGTGGCTGGCCACGTTCGGGAACCTGCGCGGTTGGGTGGCCAACGAGTGGTTCCAGCTACCGGATGGCACGATTTATGACCCGCGCGCTAACGACACCGAAGACGACATGACCCCGGCGGAAGAAGGCCTGACGCTGAGCCTGGAGAACTTCCAGTCCTTTGGGGCCAACTTCACTGCTGTGACAATTGGCGGTGTGCGGATGCGCACCGATGCCAGCCTGAACGCACGCATCTTTGGGGTTGTCCCCTATGGTGCCGTGGTGACGGTCAAGGGCGTGAACATTGGTGAAAACGCCGGGCTGTGGTGGCTGGTGAACTACAATGGCATGGATGCCTGGGTAGCCAACGAATGGCTCGTTGCTAACTAACCATCGGCTGATGCCAACTTGATGGAATGATTCGGAGAGGCCCTGCATGGGCCTCTTCTTTTGTGCATGGAATTCTCAGGGAGAGCGCATGCCCCATCTGGTTATCCCTCTTTCTGGCCTGAATGCAAGCGGTGGGGTTCGGGTGGTCACGCACCTGGCCAACACGCTGGTCCAGCAGGGGTGGCAGGTGAGCTTGATCGTGCCGGACTATCAGGCCAGCCCTGCTTTTGCGTTGGATGACCGCGTGCTGCGGCGCGTGCTGCGGGTGCCGGGGCGGGGTCGGTTGCGCTGGCTGGTGTATCATGCGCGGTTGGCCTGGCTAGCCTGCCAGGGGGCAGACGTTTGCCTGGCGACCTACTATCTGACGCCCTTGCCCATTTACCTCTCCTGGTGGCGGCATGGTCGGCGGGCCAGGCTGGTCTATTTTGTGCAAGGGTACGAATTGGAGTCCCATGTAGCTTTGAATGTGCGTAAGCGGGGTATGGAAAAATACTTGACTAGCATGCTCATTCGGCTAAGTTACGGGTTGCCTTTTCTCAAGGTAGCTAACTCGCAATGGACCCGTAACAAGCTTGGGCAAGCCAATGTTCAGGTAATCCCAATTGGTCTTGATGAGGCTCGTTTTGCATCCGCTGAGCCAATCCAGAAGCCAAACAACCTGTTAATTATCGGCGGAGTGGGGCGGCGCGGTCCCACCAAAGGGTTTGAAGTCCTGGTAGAAACGCTGAGCGCCTTCATCGGGCGGCCCGGCGTGGAAGTACGCATCCTCTCTGACCTGGACCTGACGTTGCCGGAGGGCATTCGGCACATCAAGCCAGCCAGCGATGGCGAGGTGGCAGAATTTTACCGGGCGTGTACGGTGTTTGTGTTTACTTCGGTGATGGAGGGCTTTGGCCTGCCGCCCCTGGAGGCGATGGCCTGCGGTGCTGCGGTCGTGACCACAGATTGCGGCGGCGTGCGCGACTATGCCACGCCGCTCAATGCGCTCATTGTGCCCGTGAATGATGTGGCGGCGCTGCGGGCGGGCGTCGAGCGCCTGCTGGAGGATGAAGCCCTGCGTGCGCGATTGGTGGCGGCAGGTTACCAGGTCGCGGAGCAATTCACCGCCACGGCAACCAGCCAGCGTTTTATGGCTTTGCTGAATGAGCTTGTCAATACCCATTGATGGGATGGACTTCCCAGGAACAGGCTGAACTTGATGCCCCTCATCTCGCCGTATGGTGGTAGCCTGGTTGACCTGCGGGTGCCGGAGGAACTGCGCGCCGAACGCCTGGCCCTGGCCAGCACCCTGCCGGGTTTGCAGATCAGCACGCGCGCGGTTTGTGACCTCGAAATGCTGGCGGTGGGCGGTTTTTCGCCTTTGCGCGGCTTTATGGGCGCAGCGGACCTGGCCAGCGTGTTAGAAACCCTGCGCCTGGTGGAGGGTACGCTCGGCCCGATGCCCATCACCTTGCCCGTGGGGGAAGGGGACGCGGCAGCCCTGCACCTGGATGGGCAGGTGGTGCTGCGGGATCCGCGCAATATCCCGTTGGCGATCCTGACCCTGGAGGAAATCTACCGCTGGGATTGGCAAGCCGTGGCGCAACAGGTCGCCGGGACGCTGGACCCGCGCCATCCCCTGGTGGCGGAGTTGCCCGGCTGGGGCCCCTGGAATGTTGCGGGGTCGCTGGAGGTGATGCAACTGCCGCCTTACGTCGATTTTAAGGACCTGCGCCTGACCCCGGCCCAGACGCGGGCGCAACTGGCGGCCCTGGGGCGGGATAATGTGGTGGCCTTCCAGACGCGCAACCCCATGCACCGCGTGCACGAGGAGCTGACGCGCCGGGCTATCGAGCAGGTCGATGGGACCTTGCTCCTCCAGCCTGCGGTCGGCCTGACGCGCCCCGGCGATGTGGATCATTTTACGCGGGTGCGGACCTATCGCGCCCTGCTGGAGCGCTACTACCCCGCAGGCCGGGCTGTGCTGGCCCTGCTGCCGCTGGCGATGCGGATGGCTGGCCCGCGCGAGGCCCTCTGGCACGCGCTGATCCGCCGGAATTACGGCGCCAATCATTTCATCGTGGGGCGCGACCACGCCGGGCCAGGCAATGATGCCCAGGGCCGCCCCTTCTATGGCCCCTACGCTGCCCAGGACCTGGTTCGGGAACACGCGGCGGAGCTGGGTGTGCAGATGGTGCCCTTCAGCGCGTTGGCCTATCTGCCAGATGAAGACCGCTACGAAGAAGCCGAACGCATCGCCCCCGGCACGCGGACCCTGAGCATTTCTGGAACGCAGGTGCGCGAAGATTACCTGGAAAAAGGGCGCCTCTTGCCGGATTGGTTCACCCGGCCCGAGGTGGCCGAAATCCTGGCGCAAAGCTATCCCCCGCGCCATCGCCAGGGGGTGTGTGTGTGGTTCACTGGGCTAAGCGGCGCCGGAAAAACGACCACCGCCGACCTGCTGACCGTGTTGCTGATGGAACATGGGCGCACCGTCACCGTTTTGGATGGCGATGTGGTGCGCACGCACCTTTCTAAGGGGTTGGGCTTTAGCAAGGCCGACCGCGACACCAACATTCTGCGGATTGGCTTCGTGGCGGCGGAGGTGGTTCGGCATGGCGGGGTAGCGATTTGTGCGGCAGTGAGCCCCTATGCGGCCACGCGGCAGGCGGTGCGCGCGCTGGTCGGGGCGGAGCGCTTTGTGGAGGTGTTTGTAGACACGCCGCTGGCGGTGTGCGAGGCCCGCGATAGCAAGGGCTTATATGCGCGGGCGCGGCGGGGCGAGCTGGTGGGCTTCACCGGGATTGATGACCCCTACGAGCCGCCCCTGAACCCGGAAATCGCGCTGGATACCGTGGCGTGCAGCGCCGAGGAAAACGCCCGCCGCGTGCTGGGTTACCTGGCGGGGCAGGGCTGGGTGGGCTAGCGGGGGGGCAGGGCTTGACTGGTGCACCTCCTGTGAGGTGCCGCTGTGATGCGGTCCCGCATCAATCCGGGATGTCAATGCCCTGCAAGTGATGCAAGGTACAACGTGCCAGGCGAGCGGCGCGCCTAGCATGAGCGCTGCCAGCGCAAGCTGGCCAACATGCGGTGCGCATAAGTTAGAAAAACTAAGGTAGAGGGTTGGTTGCCTGATAAGCCGATATACTGCTGCTGACGTTTTCTAGGATCAGATGAAAAGAAGGTCGTTCATGATAAAGCAACCGCTGCAACCCTACCCCCCATGCTTCTGGAGATGGTTGCTCGGCACTTACTGCGAAGCTGAACATCCGGTATTGGTCATTCCAGGCGTTATCATGCACTCCCTGAACATCGCGAACAATGGTCTCATCTCGGAAGTCATAAGGGCTGTTCTCAATAAAAAGCGGATAGTTTGTACAGTCCGGGCAAAGCCGGATGAAATACGCTGTAGCAGGCAGTAGACCAGGGTCTGGAGTGATATGCAGATCACCAAGCCATACAATCAGGTGAACTTGCTGCGCGGACGGCACCAACAAAATGGGCCGAAAGTAGGGCACTGGGTCCTCAGCAGAGTCAAATAACCAGACGGCTTCAGCAAGCTGAAGCTGCTCAATTATATTTTGTTGCTGCTCTTTGGTCATCCGGTTGAAGAAGTGCCCGAAACGGTAGCCATGTTCTTCAATGGCATCACGCGGATTTTGGTTCAGAAGATGGTCTAGTTCCTCCTGCTGGCGCTGTTCCTGCACTGAGACGAACAGTATGACCAGCGCTCCCAAAAACAGTGTCTGAGTCAGGATAAAGACCCAGGTCATGCGCAGGGTTTGCTGAGTTTGCCGGACTGAAAGACCAAGCGATGTTTCTGGCAGGTGGCGGTGCAGCACCCATAGAGCAGTTGGAAAAAGAAAAATAGTTGCTAGCAGGCTGCCCTGGTAGCCAAAATGATAGCTAGGATAGATGATCATCGGGGTGGCAGCGCCTGCCATCAACAGACCAACAAAACCCATCCAGGTTAAAAAGGTATCCAGCCTTGGACGACGGGTAATCAACCCGATAGCTGCTAGCATGATTAGAGGGATGCCCGGAATCAAAAACCACCGAACCACTGATATCTTCATAATGAGATGCTGAAGCACCAGAAATTTAGCCGCCAGATTGCGAACCAGGGTTGCTGGGTCTGCTAATGTAATTCGGAACCATTCGCCGCGCATGGCTCGTTGGTTACCACCATCAGAAATTGAAGCGCCATAGTCGACTAGCCAAAGATGCGCTTCGGAAACGTTATCTCGCCAAGCGATGTTATAGGGATTGAGCACATATCCGAGGCCAAGGTAGAGATTGTGTCCGTTGTCGTGGGCAGTGGCTTGGCTCTCGTTGAAGGGCCTATTCCAGCTGGCAGCAAACGCTAAAGTCAGGAGCTGCGGGCCGAGCTGCAAAAAAAATAATAGAATAAGCACAGAAAGCGAAATGCGCTTGGCAACCTGAATAATGGGGAGGCGCCAAGGGTGTTCCAAGCTGCGAAGATGGCGGAGCAGAAAAATGAGCGCAACTGTCCAGGTGGCTACAAACAGGCAAAAGAACACAGCATAACTCATGAACAAGCTCTCTTGCCGCAAGAACTGTGTAAGGCTCAGCAAGGTTCCCAGACCTGCAAGGAAAGGAAGCTCTTTGCGTAAAGAGGAGGTTGCAAAACGCGTTGCAATCCACACGCCAAGCAAGATCGCAGCGTAGTTTGACCCCCAGTAGTTGATAGCAAACCCATCATAAGGAAAAGGCAAAGCAGCCATACTAAAGGTAAGCGCTACAATACTGGCGATGCTTAGCACGAGCGGGATGTTAGGAAAAGCGAAGAGCAGTGCTGTCACAACGAATAGACCGAACAACAGATGATAAACCGTGTTGTTGCTGATGTTATGGTCACTACCCAGCAGGGCATCGCCAGCAATTGACGTAAAAGCTAGAAGGATTGGCAAACCAGCATCATATTGACCAGCAGCAACTTCATTAAACAGGAGGTAACGTCCCTCTTCTTCCGGATGGGCCATCTGAAAAGGCTTACCAGCGTTGGCGGCGGCAATAGTGCTGGCGTTGATCAATAAAACATCGCTGTGAGTGTTGTTGCGTTGTGCAGGCAGGTAGCCCCATAAATACACGAAGCCTGTTGCTATAACGACAGTTATTAGACGGATCAAAAAATCGACAGCCAAGGGCAATGGATTGTGCTTTTGCTGAAGCGCACTACCCACACGATTGAGGAAAGAAAACTGCATTTTTTGGCCCCACTGATGTTCTGTAGAACATTCTACTGCGTTAAAGGCTACATAGCCAAAGCCAGCAGAACAAAACGCACAGGTAATTCCCTGGCGCGCTCCTGGCGAAGGCACTAAGACCCGCACCCAGTACAATTGCGCGGCAAACCGTCCCATTGTCCCATAAAGGGGTCGCCGCGACGGGCCAAAAACGCCTCGAAAACCGGCTAATACCCCCCTTTTTGAGCCATTTTTGCCAACACACGCGAAAGGGGATTACCGTGAGGTACTGGGCGGTGACACCCTGGTCACGGGGGCAGGGTGGCAAAAAACTCGCAATTTCATGTACACTAATTCTATGTTTCCTGGGGAGGCTTGAAAGCCTGTGCAACGCAGTTGGGCGGAGATCTGGGCGGAGACCAACCAGAACGCAGCACAACGCGCGATGTTCGCGTTGTTTGCGTTGAACGGACTCAGCCCGCAAGAGATCGGCGCGCTGGGTCCGCAGCATGTAAACGCGGCGACCGGGTGGGTTCGGCTGGATTCTGGCCAGGGGTACCCGCTGGTCAAGCAAAGTGCCGCCAGCCTGGCGAGCGTGACGCCGCAGAATGGCTGCTACTTTGACGCCGAAGCTGTGGCGCAATTTTTTGAGGGGCATGGCTTGCAGGCCGAAGAAGCCCAACGCCGCCTGGCGGGGGCCATCTGGTATACCTCAGAAGATGGCCGCGTGATTCAAAACCTGGTCAGCGGGCAGGAGCCTTCGAGCGGCATTCTGCCGCTCTCGCACACCTTCCCATTTTCCATTTTGCGCCAACTGGACCCCGCCACCCATCCCGCGATGGCGGACCAGAGCCGCGCCACCCTGCAAACCGCCGCTGATTGGCTGGAGGTGCAAGCCCTCAGCCCGCAATTGAGCTGGCTTCAGCGGGTGGTGCGCCTGCTGGCGCAGGGCCAACTGATCTTTTTGATCAGCGGTAGCGTGGTCAATGGCCTGAACCTGGTGCACAACCTGATCATGGGGCGTTTGCTCTCGCCAGAGCAATATGGCCAGCTCACGCTGATCATCACGCTGCAATTGTTGCTGGGCCTGCTGGCGACCACGCTCCAAACGGTCACGGCGCGTTTTGGGGCGGGCTATGCCGCGCATCAGGATCGCGGCACGCTGCTGGCGCTGCGGCGGGCCATGCGGCGGGCTGCGCTGGGGAGCGGGGCGTTTTTGCTGCTGCTGCTGGCGGTGACCTCGCCTGGCTTGCGCGAGGTCTTTACGCTGGACCATGCGGCGCTGCTGTGGCCGCTGGCGCTGGCGCTGCCCTTCCTCTTTTTGATGGGCGCCGACCGGGGCTTGCTGCAAGGCTTGAATCGCTTTCAGTGGCTTTCTGGGGCCTACCTGGCGGAAGGCATGGTGCGCCTGGTGTTTAGCGTGGGGCTGGGGGTGCTCCTGGTTTCTGCCGGGCTGGACCTGGAAGGCGCGATCATCGGGGTGGCGCTTTCGGTGCTGGCCAGCTGGGCCGTGAGCTGGTATGCCCTGCGCCAGCCTGCCGCGCCAGAGGTGCCTGCCGCGCCGCTCTCCGACGCGCAACGCGCCTGGCTGCGGCTGAGTGGGGCGGTCTTTCTGGCCCTGCTGGGGCAGGCGCTCATCACCAACAGCGACTTTTTGCTGGTCAAGAACCTGTTCAGCCCCACCGATTCCGGGCTATACGCCGCGATCAGCGTGCTGGGGCGCATCGCCTATTTTGGTGCCCTGCCGCTGACGGTGGTGCTGGTGCCGCTGGTGGCCCGGCGGCAGGCCCTTGGCGAGCCTACCCTGCGCATCTTCTGGATGCTGATGCTGGGCGGCGGCTTGATCTGCGGCGGGTTGGTGCTGGGTGCGGCGTTCTTCGCAGAACTCGTTTTGGGGCTGGTCTATGGGCCGGAGTATGAAGCGGCGGCGCGCCTGTTGCCGCCCTATACCCTGGCCGCTTCTCTGTACGTCCTGACCAACCTGGCGATTACCTATCAGGTGGCGCTGGGCAACGGCCAGAGCACCGCCCTGCCGCTGGTGGCGGGTGTGGCGCAGGTGCTGGGCGTGTTGCTGTTCCATGCCAGCCTGATGCAGGTGATCAGCGTGCAGTTGGTGATCATGTCGGTGTTGCTGGTGGTGGTGGTGGGGCGCGTGCTGCTGAACCAGGCGAGCACCCCGCCGGGCAACCTGCGCACCGTGGAGGGCAGCGCATGAGCAGCGTTCGTGCCTGGCTTAACCATTATGCGCTGGTGTTGCTGGCGATGGTGGGTTCCTTTAGCTTTCATGGGGCGTTGTTGTGGAGCGGCAGCTACCGCAACACCTACGACGCCTATGTGCACATCTTTTTTGCGGACCACTACGCGCGCGGTTGGTTCGAACTGTGGGAACCGCGCTGGTACACCGGCTTCACGATGGCCAGCTATCCGCCCCTGACGCACCAACTCACCGCGCTCATCTCGCTGCTCAGCACCCTGCCAACCGGCTACATTACCGTAATGCTGTTTTCGGCGGTGTTCACGACGCTGGGCGTGTATCGCTTTAGCCGCCTGTGGGTGGCGCACCGCCCGGCCAGCTATGCCGCGTTGCTGGTGGTCTTTAGCACCAGTGTGGCGGAGGTGGCGCACGTTTTGGGCAGTTGCCCACGCTCTTTGTGCTGGGCTTTATGCTAAACGCCCTGCCGGACCTTTGGCAATGGGCGGAACGGGGCCGCGCTGGGGCGCTGCTGCGTGCCTGGGCCTTGCTGATGGTGGGCGTGGCCGGGCACCATGTGACCATGCTCTTTGGAATGGTGTTTTTTAGCGGGCCGATCCTGGCCACCATCCTCTTGCAAAAATACCGCGAGACCCTGCCAGAGTCCCCCGTGCAAGCGGGCTGGCAACTCTGGTTGCGGGGGCGGGTGGGGCCGGTACTGCCCGCCCTGATGCGCTGTGCGGTGTTTGGCGTGGGCTTTATCGTGCTGCTGGTGGTGACGGTGCTGCCCTATTGGCTGTGGAGCCGTAGCGATCCCATCACGCAAATTACCATCCCGCACGGCAGCCGCGATAACTTTCTGGATAACCGGATGACCGCGCTGTTGTTCTTCGTTATCCCCTGGGGCTGGCTGATCCTGGTGCTGCCTTATGCCCTCTATCGCGGTTTTCGGTCGGCCAGCTGGTTGTTGGCGGCTTCGCTGGCCCTGCTGGCGCTGCTGGGGACGGGCGGCACCACGCCCATTCCGACGCTCTTGCTGCAAGATGCCTTCTATATTTTGACCCTGGACCGCTTCACCTTCTGGGCCACGATCCTCATTTTGCCCTATGCCGGGCTGTTTGTGGAAAGCCTGCTGCACGGCAACCTGAGCGCCTGGATTGGCGCCACGCTGGGGCAGGTCTGGCGGGTGATTGTGCCGGGGCTGCTGGCGGTGGGGCTGCTGGTGGCGGCCCTCTTTGCAGCCAACCTGACGCAGTTCCGACGCTTTCAGCCGCCTCCGGTGGCCATGCAACCGATTGTCGAATTTCTGGCGCGGGATGACCATGACCGCTGGCGCTACCTGACCCTGGGCTTTGGGGACCAGATGGCCTGGCTGAGCGCCCAAACCACCGCGCTGAACGTGGAAGGCAACTATCACAGCGCCCGCCGCTTGCCAGAACTCACCAGCACCCCCATCGAGCGCCTGGACGGGGCCAAGTTCGCTTCGGTGCCGGGCCTGGGCAGCCTGCAACAGTTCCTCACCAACCCGCAGCGCTACCAACTGAAGTACATTTTTGTGAACGATGCCTTCTACGAGCCGCTGCTGTTCTTTGCCGGGTGGCACCGCCTGGGCCTGCTGGATAATGATGTGCAGGTCTGGGAACGGGCAGACGTGCCACCCCTGCCCGCCGCCATCCCCGAACAGGCATACCCGGACTGGCAGCGCTTGATGTGGGGCATTTTGCCCATCAGCAGCCTGCCGTTGTTGCTGCTGGCCCTCTTTTTTACCGGGGTGGTCTTTCCGCGCTTGCCCCTGGCCCGGCTGAGCCACCGCCGCTGGCTGCGCTTCTGGTGGCGGGATGCCAATTCGCCGCCGCGCGCGCTGCCCCTGGTGATGGAAAACACGCTCCCTCTGGAGGGGATGCGGCCTTTGGCGCGGGTGCGGTGGCTGGTGCGCCTGGCGGCCCTGGGGTTGGTGCTGGGTGCGGTGGCGCTGGGCCTCCAGCAATACCAGCAGGAGCAGCAGTCCCCCGAGGCCATCCTGATTCGCTACTATGATGACCTGGACACGCGCCGCTTTGCCGAAAGCTACGATTACCTGAGCACCGAGCTCAGCCAGCTGGAGTATCTGCGCTGGCTTTCCTTGCAGGGTGGCCTGCTGAACTCTTACGCCAAGCTGGAGAACCTTTATATTGAGACGGGCGAGGCCGCCCAGGGGCGCGTGGAGGCCGAAGTGCGGGCGCAATGGCTCACGGCGCTGGGCACCTACGAGGTCCGCAATCGCTATACCCTGGTGGATACCGCGCGCGGTTGGCGGATTGACTTTGATGTGCCGCCGCCGCCGCCGCCGCGCGAAACCTTCGTGAGCGCCGCCGCGCCGGCCTTCTACATCGACCTGCCGCTGGTGAGCCTGGAAGACACCACACTAACGCAGAACGTCCTGAACCGCGCTGCTCTGTCGCTGGGGCCGGTGCAGGTCATTTATCATCCAGAGGCGGAGATCAGCTTTGCGCCGGAGTTCTACGACGCGGAACGTGTGGAAGGGCGCTTTCAGGGCTTGATCAGCCTCGTTGGCAGCGTGCGGAATGACAGCCCCTTTCCGGCGCACATCACCGTAACCGGGGTGCTGCGCGATGCCGAGGGCGAGCGCCTGGCCGAAACCAACGCGATGGATCATCTGCTGCACCAGCTTTTGCCGCAGGAGGTCACGCCCTTCCGCATTGACTTTATGGGGCCGGATGCCGCGCAAATTCTGGATGTGGGGCAGGTGGCCAGCGCCGAAGTGGTGGTGCGGGGCCAACCCACCGCCTACAACCTGGAGCGTGATCTGGTGCTGCTGGGCGAAGGGCAGCTTTACAACGCCGGAACCGAGGTGATCGACGTGCCGCGCGTGTTGGTCAGCCATTTTGCGGAGGACGGCACCCTGGCCTGGGTGAGCGTGGCCTATAGCCAGCGTGCTATTTTGCCGCGCCAGACCCGGGTTTATGCGCCGCCACCGCTGCCGGAGGGCCTGCAAACGCTCGATTTACCCGTGACGGTGCAGGGGGTTAACCTTCAATTGGCCGAAGGGCTGGCCCCGCCGCCCGTGTTATTGAATGGATACCGCCGATGAGCGCGATTTTACGCTGGCGCGGGGCTGGATGGGTGATCCTGGGGCTGGGCCTGCTGGCGCTGGGCTGGCAGATGAGCCGCGCCCAGACTGCCCTGGTGCTGGAGGTCGCGCTGCCGGGGCAAATCGAGGCTGGGGAAGCGCTGGAGGTCCGCATCTCGGCCAACGGTGGCGCGGGCGAGACGGTCTTTGCCAGCCTGTTCAACGGCACGCGGCGCTTTGAGCAGCAGTTTGAGCTGGATGAAAACGGCGCGGCGGTCTGGAGCATCCCGCCCGATACGCTGACCCAGGCCGGGCGTAGCTTGCTGATCCTTCAGCAGGGCGGCAACAGCACCCGCTACGCGCTGGAGGTGGAGCCACTCGGCCCGGCGGAAATGCAGGTGATCGCCTCGGCCACTGCCTTTACAGCCTATGGCGAAGCGGACAACATGCTGATTGGCGTGGTGACGGACCGCTGGGGTAACTTGCTGACGCCGCTCACCAACATTGGGGTAAACGTACGCTATCCAGATGGCAGCCAGGCAGACTTCAGCATGCAGGTCTCTGGCGGGGTGGCCTGGCGCTGGATCACCAGCCAGGGCGGGCCGGGTCGGGTGCGCATCCTGGCCGAAGCCCCCCCGCGAGCGCCAGCCTGGAGCTTTTCCAGGTGCCGGGCCTGCCCGCACAAATCGAACTGACCCTTTCTCCAACCTGCATCCTGCCCGATGGACGCGACCTGTTCACGGTGGGGGCGCGGGTGCTGGATGCGGCAGGCTCCCCGGTGACGGATGGAACGCTGGTGCGCTTTGGCTGGCCGGGCGGGCAGGGGACCGCCAGCACCCTGCACGGTGAGGCCGCGCTAACGCTGCCCGCGCCCACCCAACCCACTTTGCAGCGCATCATGGCGCAGAGTGGCCCAGCGCGGCAGGCGATTGTGCTGCGTGTGGTGGAGGAGAGCTGCGGACCATGAGGCAACTTCAGGTGGCGGTGCTGGGTGGGGTGACGCTGCTGGCCCTGCTGGGGCTGGGCGGGCTGGCGGCGCTGGTGGCGTTCTTCCAGCAGGGCGCGGACCCCGCCTCGATTTTCCGGGGGCATCAGTTGCTGCTGCCAGCGGCGGAGCAAGCGCGCTGGGTGGGGGTGCAGAACACCGGGCGCCAGCCAGACCCGGTGGAGCAAGAAGAAATCCTCTCTGCTTATTGGCTGGCCTGGCAAGCTTTTGACCGCGCCTTGCAAACGGGCAACGCGGAGGACCTGCCCACCTATTGGACAGGCAGCGCGCTGGAGCAGGTGCGCGCCGCTGTGGAGGCCGGGCCGCGCCTGGAACAGCAACACAGCGGCCATCAATTGCGGGTGCGCTTCTTTAGCCAGGATGGGCGGGTGATGGCGCTGGAAGATCAGGGCTTTGTGCTGCGGCAAACTCTGGATGGGCAGGTGGTGGAGCTACGCGCTGCCGCAACGGTGGTTTTCACACAGGACAACGGCTTTTGGCGCGTGCGTTTGTTAAGCCTGCGCTATGAGTAAAATAATTAGCGTTTTATGAAGTTAGCGATTTTCATAAATTTTTACGTTTTTCACGCGGAGCATTCCAGGGAATTGCACGTTATACTATGGAGACTGAGAGAGGAAATCTGATGTTTCCGAGAACAGCCTGGCAAACGGTGGTGTTACCGCTTGTCCTGGTTGGGGTTGTGCTGGCCATGCTCCACTGGGGCCTACGCGAGCGCTTAGGGACCCAACCAGAGATCGTGCGCGAGGAATTGCCTTTTCCCTATGAAGAAGATTTTACTGCTGGGGTGGTGCCTGAGTCCTATTACCGCCTGAGTGGTAACTGGGAAGTGCGCGATGCCTCTCTGGTGCAACTCAGCACCACGGGCTTTGACCTCTCCGCGATGATCCCGGTGCTGGCCGCCCCTCAGCAACCCTACCTTTATGAAACACGCCTGCGGTTTCTGGGCGGGAACCCCGGCGGCGGCATTGCTTTTAATGTGCAAAACCCCAACACACGCCAGCGGAGTCACATGGCGCGCTTTAACCAGGACGCCGGGCAACTCTGGCTGATTTACGGCTATTTTGGTGATGACAACAGTTTTCAGGGCCAGGGTGCCACCGCGCTGGAAATCGACCCCACCACCCGCGATTGGCAAACCCTGGCGGTTCTGGTGGATGAAAACACCTATAGCCTCTATGTGAACGGCATCGCCGTGGCACAAGACATCCCGCAGGAATACTCCGGCGGTGGCGTGGGGCTGGTGACTGCCGCCGGGCAGGTGGCTTTTGATGACCTGCGGGCGGAGTTCTGGAGCGGCCAGGGCGGCGCCAGCCTGCTGGCGGGAGAAAGCACCCTCCCGCTGATCTGGCAAGATCGGCTGGATGCCGAAACCGATGCCAGCCTGTGGGTGCCCATCAGTGGCGAGTGGGCTTTTTCTGGCGAGGGGTTGCGCCAGAGCATGCCCGAAGGCTTTGACCATCTGATGATTCGGCAGGATGAAATTCCGCTCCCGGCGCGCCTGAGCGTGGTGCTGCGCCACCCTGGCCCGGCGGGCGGTGGCCTGATGTTCAACGTCCCGGACCTGGATGGCAAGAACGGCGGGCACATGCTGCGCTTTGTGGAAGGCGGTAGTGCGCTGGCCTGGGGGTACTTTAGCCCAGAGGGCGACTTTGTGGGCCAGGGTAGCGCCAGCGTTCCGCCGCCAGGGGTGGCGCGCCAACGCCTGAGCGTAGACATCACCGCCGCAGGGTATGCCGTTTATCTGAATGACCAGCGTTTGGTGCGTGGCGTGCCCCTGATGAGCGAACGCGGCTACGTAGCCCTGACCACCTCCGAAAGCGCAGCTGTTTTTGAGGAGGTTGCCCTGTTTGAATTGGCGCCGGACCTGGTGACGCAGGCCGCCGCGCTGGACATCAGCACCATTAGTGGGCGCTGGGTGAGCGAAGGCGGTGTGACCCGTCAATTGGATGATGACCCGGTGGACTACATCGCTGGGACGGGCATTCTGGCAGAAAGCTTTAGCCTGGAGATGCAAGTGGAGATGGACGCCGAAGGCGCGCCAGAGGACGTGGGCGCGGGCCTGGTGTTCCATATGCAGGGGCGCAGCGATCCGCTCAACGGGGCGATGGTGCGCTTTGACAACGGTGGCCAGGAAGTCTTCTGGGGCGTTTATAGTGCAACCGGGACTTTCCAGGGGGTGGGTAGCGCCGCGTTGCCCTATGGGCCGGGCCAGGTGCTGACCCTGGGCGTGCAGGTGGGGCAGGACCGCTACGCCATCACCGTGAATGATGTGCTCATTGCCGAGGACATCCCGCTGGAGACCACGCGCGGGTGGTTGGGCCTGGTGAGCTTCCGTGGGCCAACTCGTTTTTCTAACGTGGTGTTGACTTTAGGAGATCCGCAGCCATGACCACCCAACCCTACCCTCGCCGCCCCATGCTGGCGCCCCTGCAACACGCCCTGGGCTGGCTCAAGGCCCCGGCCCGCTATTGGCTGACCCGCGCGCTGGCGGCCTTTCTGGTCACGCGGCTGGTGGTGTTTGCGGCGGCTTACCTGGGCGAAATCGCCCTACCCAGCATCACGGGCGAAGGGTTCTACCAGGCGGACCAGGTTGATACCAACATCTGGTTGGATATGTGGGCGCGCTGGGATAGCGGTTGGTACATCGGCATTGTGGAGGGGGGCTATTTCTTTCAGCCTGGGTTGCAAAGCTCGGTGGCGTTCTTCCCACTCTACCCTTTGCTCACCAGCCTGCTAGAGCCCATCGCCGGGAGCCCGCTGGCGGCGGGGGTTTTGCTGAGCAACCTCTGCTTGCTGGGGGCGCTCATCTTCCTCTACTTGCTGACTGACCTGGAATTTAAAGATAGCGCCACTGCCACCCGAACGGTGTTCTACATCGCGGCTTTCCCGACCGCCTTTTTCTTCTCCGCAGTTTACACGGAAAGTGTTTTTTTGCTGTTTGCGGTGGGCACGCTATATTTTGCGCGCGC
>JAAUUD010000194.1 GCA_012031655.1 Anaerolineae bacterium
CCGCAGTGTACAAAAAGCCCGCCAGCAGGCTCGCCACCCCCAGCACCAGGATAAACGGCCCGGCCTGGCTAACAAAGTACAGCCCAATCAGCGCCCCCAGCGCAAAACAGGCCAGCCCATACCCCAGGACGAAGCGCGGCGTAAAGTCTCCGCGCTGGATGGACCCACCGATGCCCATTTTTTGCACCTGGTCCGTGCCCTTGATGTAGTCGTAGTAGTCGTTGGTGAGGTTGGTCCCGGCATGGAAGGTCAGCGCCCCCATCAGCGCCAGCAGAAAATGCACAAAGTCGAAGCGCTCCACCTGGTGTGCGGCCACCGCACTCCCCACCAACACCGGCACATAGGTCGCGGCAAAGCTCCAGGGGCGCAAAGCCCGCCAATATTTGCCCGCCGCCGCCTGAAGTTGCGTGGCTGGGGGCGGCGCCTTGACCGGCTGCCAGGGCAACAGCAAGGTCCCAGCCCGCGCCAGGATGAGCGCCAGGGCATAGCCCATGACGCCCACCACCACCAGCCCGGCGAACATCTCCACCACGCGGAAGCCCTGGCGTGCTTCCCAGATGAAGCTGCCTACGCCAGACCCACCCGCCAAAAACTCTGAGCCTACGATGACCACCAGCGCAAAGCCCATGCCCAGTTGCAGGCTGGTCACGATGGCGGGCATGCTGGCCGGGAGCGTCACGCTCCAGAAGGCTTGCCAGCGCCCGGCCCCAAAGGCACGCGCCACCTCATAGTGCCAGGGGTCGATCTGCAAAACGCCCTTATACACGCTCAGCAGCATCAAGAAAAAAACGCTGAGCGCCACCATCCGCACCATCGCTTCTTCGCCCGTGCCGTAAATAAAGAGCACCAGCGGCAAAATCGCGATCTTGGGGATGGCGTAGAGCGCTTCTGCCAACGGCGAAAAGAGCGCACGTGCCCAGCGCGAGGCCCCCAGCCACAGGCCCAGCAGCACCGCCGGGGCACCGCCATACAAAAAAGCCGATCAGCACACGGCGGGTGGTGTCCCACACATCCTGCACCAGGCTGCCATCGGCGTAAAGCGTGCGCAGGGCCGGGTAGATTTCCGTGGGACGGGCAAAAAAATGCAGGGGAAAGCACTGGCTCAAAGCGAAAGAGCACCCAACTCCCCAGGCGCACATCGCCACGCACCAGCGCTTCCCAGGTGAGCAACAGCACCGCCGGGGCCAGCAAAGCCAGCAAGCTCTGGGCCAGGCGCCCCAGCGTCTTGAACAGGTCCAGGGTCCGTGATTGGGAGGGTAGCCGGGGGGTGTTCATGTGGAAAGCGCTCCTTCGCTGGCCGGTTGAACTTCGCCGCGCAGCACATCCCAGATGGCGGCGTATTGTTGCCCAAAGGTATAGTCGGTCCGCAGCGCAACCGGGTCGCGCGGGCGCGGGAAGGCCACCCGGAATTCGGCAATCACGCGCCCAGGCCGCGCCGAAAGCACCACCGCCCGGTCCGCCAGGGTCAGGGCCTCTTCAATGCTGTGCGTCACAAACAGCACCGTCATGTCGGCTCCATCCCACAGCTCGAGCAACGCCGCATGGAGTTCCAGGCGGGTCTGGGCATCCAGCGCGGCAAAGGGTTCGTCCATCAGCAAGACCTCCGGGTTGTGGGCAAAGGCCCGCGCCAGGCCCACACGCTGGCGCATCCCGCCAGAAAGCTGGTGCGGAAAGGCATCCGCAAAGCGCGTCAGGCCCATCCGCCCCAGCCAGAAAAGCGCCAGCTCGTAGCGCTGCTTGCCACGTATGCCCTGCATCCGCATCCCATAGGCGATGTTCTCCAGCACGCTCATCCAGGGGAACAGCCCAGCGTCCTGAAAGACCATGGCGGTCGCCGGGCGTTTGGGGTCGGCGCGATGGACCTGCGCGGCACCTTGCCCGGCCCGCTCCAGCCCGGCAATCACGCGGAGCAGGGTGGTTTTGCCGCCGCCACTGGGCCCCACCACCGCCACGAACTCGCCCGCGCCCACCTGCAAATTCAGGTCAGCCAGCGCCGTGATGGGTTCGCCCTGCTGCGGGGCCATAAATTGTACGCTCAGCCCTTGCACATCAATTTTCGGCAGCATGTTCCCTGCTCCTTGTCCTGTTCCGCCTCGGGTGTCGCTAGTTGTCCGTCTCGGCCTCGTAGGGCCCCAGCTCCTCGATGACCTCATCCAGCAAGCTCGTATCCACCAGCAGGTCCAGGTCCAGCGCTTCGTCGTAGGTCAGGTCACCCTTATCAAGGAAGTACTGCTGCAAGATTTCCATGTCCTGCAAGCGCACGGTGCCGTCCGGCTCGTGGAAGGGAAAGGCATAGAAGTCCAGCAATTCTTCCGAGTAGCCGATAGTCACTTCGCTCAGGTAAGCCACGATCTCAGGCTCGCGCCAGGTGGCCGGGTCTTGCAGATCACGGTAGGCCCGCACCATCGCCCGCAAAAAGGCCTGCGCGGTCTCGCGGTTTTCTTCCAGAAATTCGTTGCCCATATAAACGTAAGTTGGCTGGAAGTCCTCCAGAAAATCGGTGGAAAGGCGCGCGATGAGGCCCTGCGCTTCGGCAGCAGCGGCGATAGGCTCGCCCAGGATGGCCGCGTCGATGCGGTCGTTGGCCTCACTGTTGAGCGCAGCGGGCACATCCGGGAAGGCCACCGCCACAATTTCGACGTCAGCGGGGGTCAGGCCGCCCTGTTCCAGCGCCTTAACCAGCCAATATTCGGTGGCGGCCCCAGCGGCATTGATGGCCACCCGCCCGCCGCGCAGGTCCTCTACCGAGGTGATCTCGCCGCTTTCAAAACGCTCGGCGCTCACCACCAGCGGGCTGGAGAGCGGCGGACGCTCGCTGTGCATCCCAGCCACGATGCGGAAGTTGGCATCGCCGGTGGTGTCCAGGTTACGGGCGGCATAGTTGAACAGGCCCGCGCCGCTGCCCCCCAGGGCCACATCCAGTTCGCCCCGGGCCAGCGGGGCCAGCGGTTCCGAACCACCCGCCAACGGCAGAGTTTCGATCTGCAAGCCTTCTTCCGCAAAATAGCCACGGGCTTCGGCCACAAACAGCGACGAATAGACCAGCACCGGCACCAACCCAACGCGCACAGTCGTCAGGTCGTCTTGCTGGGCGGTGGTGGGGCGCCCCGCCCCCCAGGGCAAGGCCAGCCCCAGCACCAAACCCGCCAGCCCCAGACGCGATAGGACCTTCTTCATGGCGTAGCACACCCTTTCGTTTGCTCAATTTAGAACGTTCAAACCCAATTAAACGCTTGTGAAAAGTGTAGCAAGAAGCGCCTATCGCGTCCAGCGGAAAGGCATTCTCGCCGGGCAAATCCTGGGCAGGCGCTCTATAATAGCGGCAGAGTAGCATGGTTGGGAGGGTTTTTGCGATGGACGTTTCGCCCGGGCAGGTCATTAAGGGATATGAACTCCGCGAACCGATTGGTGTAGGAGGGTTTGGGGCGGTCTTTCGGGCCTTTCAGCCGCTGGTGCAGCGCGAAGTCGCCGTGAAGATCGTGCTGCCTCAGTTTGCCAACGATCCGCGCTTTGTCCGCAACTTCGAGGCCGAGGCGCAGTTGATTGCCCGGCTGGAACACCTGAATATCGTCCCGCTTTATGACTTCTGGCGCGAGCCTGGCGGCGCCTTTCTCATCATGCGCTGGCTGCGCGGCGGCAGCCTGCAAAAATCGCTGGAGCGCAACGGCGCCTGGTCTCTGGATGAAGCCGCGCGCCTGCTGGACCAGATTACAGCGGCGCTGGCCGTGGCGCACCGGCAACAGGTGATTCACCGGGACATCAAGCCAGCCAATATTTTGCTGGATGAAGACCGCAACGCCTACCTGACCGACTTCGGGATTGCCAAAGACCTGACCACCAAAGGCGAGGAAGAAGAAGACGCGCTCATCGGCTCCCCTGCCTACATCTCGCCGGAGCAGATTCAAGGTCTTTCCGTGACGCCGCAATCCGATATCTATGGGTTGGGCATTGTGTTGTATGAAGTGCTGACGGGCCAAAGGCCCTTCCAGGGGGATAACATCTCCGCCATGCTGATGCAGCACGTGCTGGAGCCTATCCCCAGCCTGAAGGCCTTCGCCAGCGGCTTGCCACCCGCGCTGGATCAGGTTATCCAGCGTGCCACCGCCAAAGACCCGCTCAGCCGCTATGGCGATGTCCGTCAATTTGCTGCCGAGTTCCGGCGCGCGCTGGCCAGCAGCCAATTCAGCGGCCCGGCGGACAGTCTGGGCCAGTCCAGCAGCACACTCAGCGAAACGCTAGACCTGGGCTTGCTCTTCGAAGCCCCGCTCCAGACCAGCGACCTGAGCGCCAAAACCCTGGATGAACTCGACCTCATCGACACAGTCCATCTGCAAATCATCAACCCCTATAAGGGCCTGCGCGCCTTTCAGGGGGCAGATAGCGCCGACTTTTTTGGCCGTGATGGGCTGGTCAATCAGGTGATCGAGCGGCTGGCCGAGCCGCACCGCCATGCGCGCTTTCTGGCGATTGTAGGCCCCAGCGGCAGCGGGAAGTCCAGCGTGGCCAAGGCAGGCTTGCTGCCGCGCCTGCGGGCTGGGGCCTTGCCTGGCTCGCTGGATTGGTTTTTTGTGGAAATGGTGCCGGGCAACGCCCCCCTGGACAACCTGCTGGCGGCCCTGCTGAGCATCGCCGTGAACCCGCCGCCGCCAGCCCTCCTGTGGGAGCAGGATGACCCCGAAGCGCTGGCGAAGCTGGTCAAGGCGATCCTGCCAGATGATGATAGCGAGATCGTGCTGCTGATTGACCAGTTTGAAGAAGTCTTTACCCAATCCGCAGATGAGACGCAGCGCCAGCGCTTTTTGCAGCGCCTGCAACAGGCGACTGTTGGCCATGGTAGCCGCCTGCGGACGGTGATCACCCTGCGCGCCGATTTTTATGACCGCCCCCTGCTCTACCCGGAGTTTGGGCAACTGATGCGCCAGCGCACCGAGGTCGTGCTGCCCCTCAACGCCACGGAGTTGGGCGAGGCCATCAGCAAACCAGCGGAACGGGTGGGTTTTCTGTCGAGCCGAATCTGGTCAAGGCGATGTTGGCGGACCTCAGCGCAGAACCCGGCGCCCTGCCCCTGCTGCAATATTGCCTGACCGAGGTGTTTGAGCGCCGCCAGGATCGCTTGCTCACCCTGGGAGCCTATCAAGCCATTGGCGGGGTGCAGGGTGCGCTCGCTCGCCGTGCCGAAGAACGCTTTCTGGCCATGGATGAGGGCCACCAGGCCAGCGCGCGGCAACTCTTTCTGCGCCTGGTGACCCCTGGCGAGGGCGCCGAGGATACCCGCCGCCGCCTGCGCTGGAGCGAAATGCTGGCCATTGCGCCCGACCGAGCCGTGATGCAAGCGGTGCTGGACGATTTTGGCCGCTATCGGCTGCTGACTTTTGACCATGATCCCGAAACCCGCGAACCCACCATTGAGGTCGCCCACGAAGCGGTGCTGCGGGGCTGGCAACGCTTGCGGGGCTGGCTGGAAGACAGCCGCGAGGAGCTCCGCCTGCAACGTCGGCTGGCCGCTGCCGCCGAGGAGTGGCAAAAACAGGCAAAGGACCCCAGCTTTCTGGCCAGTGGTGCGCGCCTGATCCAGTTCGAGCAGCTCGAAAAGGGCAACACCGTGGCCCTGACGGAAGCCGAGCGCGTGTTTATCCTGGCCAGTGTGGCCCAGCGCCAGGCCCAGCAAGCCACCGAAGAAGCCCGCCTGGCCCGCGAACGCGCCCTGGAACAACGCTCGCGCCAGGTTTTGCGGGCATTGGTGGCGGTGTTCTTTATTGCGGCGGTGGTGGCGCTGGGCCTGGCGCTGGCCGCTGTTCAACAGCAGCAAGCCGCCGAAGAGGCACGTGATGATGCCCGCGAAAATGCCGCCACCGCCGTTGCCGAACGCGACCGGGCCGACAATGAAGCGCGCGTCGCCCGTTCGCGTGAGCTTTCCGTGCGCGCCATCAACGCCCTGGACGAAGGCAGCCTGGATACCGCCTTATTGCTGGCCATCGCAGGCTATCAGGTGGATGATAACTTCGCCACCCGCAGCGCTCTGCTCACCGCGCTCCAGAGTGAGCCCGCCCTGGTAACCATCCTGCACGCGCCGCCGGGCCAGGCCCGCGCCACAGCCATCCAACCGGACGGGAGCCAGGCCGCCGCCGCCGTGGATCGTAGCGTTCAGCGCTGGGACCTGGCCACCAACCAACCCCTGGGTGCGCCACTGGCGGGTCACACGGATGTGATCTGGGCGCTGGCCTATCATCCAACGGGCCAGTGGTTGGCCAGCGGGGCCGAAGATGGCACCATCCGCCTCTGGGATGCAGCCAGTGGGGCCGAAACCACGGTCATTGACGCCGCCGCTGATACCGTCTACGCGCTGCACTTCTTGCCCGGTTGGGGAACTGCTTTCAGGCGACGAAGCCGGAAATTTGCGCGTCTGGTCCGTGCCCGAAGGCGAATTGCTGGCTGAGGTTGAAGGAGCACATGCAGCCATCATCTATGGCCTGGCCCTGCACCCGGAGGGCACCCTGATTGCCAGCGGCGGAGACGATAGCCTCATCCGGCTATGGGCTTATGACCCCGATGCAGCGGCGCTGATGCCGGTCGGCGAGGCCCTGAGCGGCCACCTCAACTGGGTGCTGGGGCTGGCTTTTAGCCCGGATGGCGCGCAACTGGTTTCTGGTAGCGCGGACGAGACGCTGATTTTCTGGGACTGGGAAGCCGGGCAAGCACTGGGCCAGGCCAGCGGGCACACCGATTGGGTCCGCAGCGTGACCTTTACGCAAGAGGGCGCGCGCGTGGCCTCCACCGCCGAGGATGGGCAGATCATCCTGTGGGATGCCACCACCCGCCAGCGCCTCC
>JAAUUD010000195.1 GCA_012031655.1 Anaerolineae bacterium
GTTTCGGCCTCGGCGGTGGCGGCGGGGTCCGCTTCGGCGCTGGCTTCCAGCGCGCCCGGCTCCACGCGCAGCGCCACAAAGTCAAACTCCAGGCGCAGTTCATCTTCGGTGCGCAGCGGCGGGATGGTCTGCTCAATCGGTCCTACATCATAGGTCGAAAGCAGGATGGCCGTGCGCGCCTGCCCGGTGAGGGTGCTTTCGTCTTCCGCCAGCGTCACTTCGACTTCCCAGGTTTCTTCGGCAGTGGTCGTCTTGACCGTCAGATCGCCCACCATGCGGAAGGTAAACGGCTCGCCGGGCACTGGCTCGGCGGGGAAGTCCAGAATTTCGCGCGGGACGAAGGTCGCCTCGGGGTAGGTGCTGGATTCCAGCCAGTTCCGGCGGATGGCGCGGTCGCGCAGGCCGCTGTCGCTGGCAAATTGCTCGATGTTGATCACCACCGTCCCAACCTGGCTGGCCTGGGGGTTTTCGAAGTCGATCAGCACATCCCCGGCGATGCCCTGCGTCCGCCCGACCGGGCTGGCCAGGGTGTTGTCATCCAGAAATACTTCATCAATGTTATAGCGCACTTCGGATTGGGTTGCGTCGATGCGGTAGACCACCTGGCGGCCCTGGGCGGCGGCCTCCAGCGTGGGCGCCACCGGCGGGTTTTCGTCAATATCATCACTAAAACCGATGAACGTATCGAACGCGTATAGCCCGATGCCCAGGCCGACGAGCGCCAGCACCGCCGCCCCGATAAACAGGGTGCGGCGCGTCTTGTTCTTGAAAATTGCAGCCATTGACTTCCCTCCAGAAACGCCTAAATGGGCCACCAACACGACCCCCCCCAGCGGGATACCCCCGCCGACGCTTAAGATCATAGCAAGGGCGGGGCCGAATGGCGCATGAGAAGGTGCTAAGTGGTGGAGCGGGTGCCGGTGAGCGGCGGCGTAGCCGGGGCAGAGGCGCTGGGGGGCGGGGTGGTTAGCTCGCGCGCCAGCTTTTGCGCCTGGCGCAGCATGATCACGCCCAGCAAAAAGGGGATGATCACCTGCACCACGTAGGAGCCATCTGCCAGCACGCGCTGCCGATAGCCCAGAAAGAGGTTCAGGTCATTGATCAGCGCCACAATCACCACGATGACCAGGTACCAGCGCGGCAGCAAGCGCCGCCGGGTGCAGGCCAGCGCCAACACCGCCAGATACAGGCCATAGAACACCGAAATGCCAGCGTGGCGCAGCACTTCAATCAGGAACATGGCAATAAACACATCCTCGAAAGCCACCTGCCCTTCGCTGACCAGCTCTGCCAGCAGGGGGTACATCCCCACCTGGAGGCTGGCGCTCAGCAACAGGATGGACAGGCCCGCCACCCCAAAGCCCGTCGCCACCCAGTGCAGGTATTCCACCCCCTCGCTCCGCAGGTAGATGAACCAGGACCAGATCACGCTCATCATGAAGATCGCCGGAACGAGGTCCGCAAAGGTGCCCACGGCTGCCGCCGCAAAAGGGCGCTCGCTGATGTTCAGCAGGGTGTCTTCGTATAGCAGGGGGCAGGTCTGTCCGGCCCAGGCCCCGATAGGCCACATTGCCAGAGAAAAACAGGAGGGCCAGCAGCAATCCCCAGCACGCTGGAAAGCTCCGCCAGGATGGCCAGCGCGCCGCCCCAATAGAGCACGCGGACCACCTTGGCCCGGCTGGGCATCAGAGCACCACCCCCCGGAACAGGTCGCGCTCCAGCGGTTCGCCGGGCTGCGGGGGCGGGCAGGCACGCACCAGGCCCTGCTGCCGGAACAGCAACCACTGCATCAGGCGCGGGGTGCGGTCCCGCACGCTGAGCTGACTGGCGTGGCAATTGGAGGCGGCTTCGTATTCCCGCAGGAATTGCCCCACCGTAATCCGCGTGGTGGGGTCCAGCGCGTTTTCGTACACCTCCAGAAAATCAAGGTCCTGGTTGACGCCCATTTTGCGCGGGTCCTGGCCACGCAGGCGCATTTGCAGCAAAAAGAGCCGCATCAGGGTTTTGGGGAAGGCGCTGTAGTAGAGCTTTTGGGGGGCATAGGGCGCGCCGGTGCCGGGGAACTGGGCGGGGACGCCAGCGGCATGGAAGGCGCGGGTGGTGGCGCGGTGCATAAAGATGTGGTCTGGGTGGCCATAGCCGCCGAAGGGGTCAAACGTGATGACCACCTGGGGCTGCACCTCGCGCATGATGGCCACGATCTTGCCAGTGACCTCATCCTCATCAGCGGACCACAGCGCGCCGGGCAGCGTGTTTTCGGGGCTGCCCATCATGCCGCTGTCGTTGTAGTCCAGCTTGTAGACCTGGCGCAAGCCCAGCACCGCACTGGCGCAATCCAGTTCGGCATAGCGGACTTCTTCCACACTGCGGTATTTCTCCAGAAATTCGGGCGCCACGGTGCCACGGTTGCCATTGGTGGCGCAGATGTAATCCACCTGGGTGCCAGCACGGGTGTACTTCACGATGACGCCGCCCAACCCGAAGGATTCATCGTCTGGGTGGGCGAGCGCGATGAGGATGCGTTTAGCGGCCATGCTGCTGCTGCCTGACCATTTTTTCGAATTGCAGCAGGCGCGCCCGCTGGCTGGGCGCCTGGCTGATGAACGGACGGCGCTGGCGGATGAGGTCCAGCGCTTCGTCCACGCTGTGGCCCTGCAAAATGAGGTATGCGGCGGCTTGCATGGGCGCGCGCCCCACCCCGGCCCCGCAATGGATGTGAGACGGACTCGCCCGCCGCGATGCGCTCCTGAATGAAGTGCGCGCCGCGATGGAGTTGCTCGACGGTGGGTGAGGTGTGATCGATGGTGGGCAGCCACAGGTAGTGCACCGGGGCGATGCCGCGTTCCAGGTCGTCGCGCTCGACGCGCATGTTGACCACGCTGGTCACGTTGAATTTGCGCCGCAAGCGCTCCCACCCGCGCTTGTTGATCTGCGGGCCCACCAGCAGGCGCGGCGCCACCCGCACAAAAGGGTCCATCACTAGCTTGGGGAATTGGTCGTTGAGGCGCGAAACGATATAGAAAAAGACCGCCGCCAACCGGCTCCGAAGCCAGCGCGCGTGCGGGGGCAGAGATTCTAGGGTGCGTTGTTCGTCCATGTTGCTAAGCATACCGTTCTGCGGCGCCGCTGGCAACGCCGCAGCGCCATCAGCCTTGATTCCCCCGCCCGCCTGCCCTAGAATAAAGTTACTTCAGATTGGTTTTATTCCCGTTCGGTCGGGCAAAAGGGCGGTTAGCACACATGAAGTATCACATCCAAACCCTGGGTTGCCAGATGAACACCGCGGACTCGCAACGGCTGGCCAGCGAGCTAGAAAAGCTGGGCTACAGCGCCGCTGATGACCCCGACAGCGCCGATATTCACGTGATCAACACCTGCGTGGTGCGCCAATCCGCCGAGGACAAAGCCTGGGGCCGCCTACAGCAGCTCAAGCGCATGAAGGCCGAAAACCCCACCCTGGTGATTGGCCTGATGGGCTGCCTGGTGGGCGTGCGCGACCCGCTGCGCCTGCGCCAGCGGGCGCCCTATGTGGATGTTTTTCTGCCCCCCAGCGAGGTTGCGCCGCTGACGCAGTTCCTGCAAGACCGCAACCTGGAAGCCGACAGCCTGACGCAACAGGTGGCCGAACGCGCCCGCCTCAACCACTACCTGGATAGCATGGCGCCGGAAAGCCGCACCGAGCTGGTGCTGCCACCGGGGCAGCGCGGCAAGCTGGTCTCGGCGCATGTGCCGGTGGTCTATGGCTGCTCGCACGCCTGCACCTTCTGCATTATCCCCTTTCGGCGCGGCGTGGAGCGCAGCCGCCCGGTGGGCGAGATCGTGAACGAGGTGCGCAGCCTGGCGCGCCAGGGCGTGCGCGAGATCACGCTGCTGGGCCAGATCGTGGACCGCTACGGCAAAGACATCCCCGATGGGCCCAACCTGGCCGACCTGCTGCGCGTGATCCATGCGGTGGCAGAGGAAGAAAACCTGCTGCGCATCCGCTTTTTGACCAGCCACCCCAGCTACTTTAGCACCGAACTGATGGACACCGTGGCCGAACTCCCGCGCCTGATGCCGCAATTCGAGGTGCCCGTGCAGGCGGGCAACGACGAGGTGCTGGTCAACATGAAGCGCGGCTACACCGCCCAGCAATACCGCGAACTGGTGAACGAAATCCGCCGCCGTGTGCCGGATGCCGCCATCCATACAGATATCATCGTGGGCTTCCCCGGCGAAAGCGCCGCCCAATTTCAGGATACCTATGACCTGCTGGAAGAACTGCGCTGCGACAAAGCCCACCTGGCCATGTATAGCCCGCGCGAAGGCACCGTCTCGCCCGGCGCATGGTCGATGACGTGCCCCAGGCCGAGAAAAAGCGCCGCCATGCCGCGCTCGAAGCCCTGCAAGAGCGCGTCGTGGCGGAAATCAACGCGCACTACCTGGGCCAGACCGTGGAAATCCTGGTGGAAGAAGAGGTCAAGGGCAAGTGGCGGGGCCGCACGCCGCAGAACAAGCTGGTGTTCTTTAGCGATGCGGGCACCGATTGGCGCGGCCAACTGGCCCACGTGGAGATCACCTGGAGCGGGCCGTGGAGCATGCAGGGGCGCCTGCCTGGCACAGCCCCGGACGACACCCCCGGCGAGATCATCCCCCTGATGGCGGGCTAGCGCTCAGGGGGCCACAAAGCGCACTTCAAAGAGCTTGGGCCAGTGCTTGCCGGTGAGGTAGAAGACCTCGTTTTCCGGGTCCCAGGCGATGCCGTTCAGCACTTCGTCGCGCGGCTCCAGGTCGGCGCGCTCTGCGGCGCTGAGTTCCTGCTCCCACAGCGAGATGGCGTCAATCACCTGGTCGATCTCGCCCGTGCTTTTCTCAATGCGCACGATGTAATCGCTCTGGTAAACGTTGGCGTAGAGGTGCTCGCCCACGCATTCCAGCTCGTTGAGGCGGTCAATGGGGGTGCCTTCCAGCGTCACCGGGCGGGTTTCCAGCAGGTCAAAGGTGCGGGCATCGCGGATGAAGAGGGTGCTGCTGCCGTCGGTCATCCACAGCACCTCGGCATCGTAGCACAGGCCCCAGCCCTGGCCGCCGTAGCGCTCCTCCGCCAGCAAAACGAAGGTCTCCCGGTCGTAGTAGCGCGCAATGCCAGAGGTCCAGGTCAGTTGGATGAGGCGGTCGCCCACCAGCGCCAGCCCTTCCGCAAAAAGCTGATCGGGCAGGTTGACCTGCCTCAGCACCGCGCCGCTGGCGGGGTCTACCTCGCGCAGGGTAGAGGCGCCGCGCTGGCCGGTGCTTTCATACAACAGCCCCGCGTGCAAAATCAACCCCTGGGTGTAGGCGGTGGTGCTGTGTTCCCGCACCGACAGCACCTCCGGCACCAACACGTCCGTCGCGCTGAGGCTGTTCACATCCACGCCGCGCAGGGTACGCGGGGGTTCTGGGGTGGCTTCCTGAGCGCGCAGGCTGCCAACCGCGCCGAGCGTCACCAACAACACGAGCAACCAGGCCATCGGGCTACGCTTCGTCATAGGGTTGAGGGTCCTCTGCTTCTGTTGTGGCGGGTGCCTGAACAGGCGCCGCCGGGTTCTGGAGGGCGTGCAGGCGGGCGGCAAGCTCGCGCGAGGCGGGGTCGCGCATGATCTGAAAATTGCGTACGGCATCGCTCAGGTAGCGCAGGGCATTCTGGCGATCATCGCGGGCCAGGTAAAGCTCGGCGGCCACCTGCGCGGCGGCGGCCTGGGCGCGTTTATAGCCAATGCGGCGGGCGTCTTCGTAGGCTTCCAGCGCCAGGCCCTCGACCGCCTCCAACCGCCCTTGCCGGAGGTAGAGCGCGGCCAGGCGATAGCGCGCCCGGATCAGGTTTTCGCGGTCGTGCTGCGCCTGGCTGATCTCCAGCGCGGCCAGCAGTTCGCTTTCGGCTGCTTCCAGGCGGCCCAGCGCAGTGAGCGTCTCGCCCCGGTTGGCGCGCAGCACACCCATCCAGCGGACCGCCTCCAGGCGTTCGAGCGCGGTTTGTGCCTCGGCGTAGCCTTGCAGGGCGGCTTCTGGCTCGCCCTGCTGGGCGCGGGCGTAAGCCTGGTTGTTGGTCTGGATGGCCACCAGCAGCGGATCGTCCAGCTTGCGGGTGATGCTCAGGGCCTGCTCAAAGAGGTCCAGCGCCTTGCTGGGGCGCCCGGTCTGGACGTAATACCAGGCCAGGTTGCCCTGGCGGATGCCCTCGCTGTGCACATCGCGCAGGTCGCGCGCGATGTTGATGGCGTCGGTATAAAAGGCTTCGGCGGTCTCCAGGTCGCCCACCTGGGTATAGAGGTTGGCCGCGTTAGAGAGCACCAGGCCGCGCGTCACCTGGTCGTCCATGCTGCCCAGCATCACCAGCGCATTTTCGAAGTCTGCCATGGCCGCGTTGAGGTCGCCCTGCATGCGGCGGGCGTTGCCCAGGTCGCAGAGCACCCGCGCCGCCAACGCCGCCCGGCCCTCGCTTTCGAACAGGCGAATGGCCTGCATCCAGAGCGCAACGGCCTCGGCCCGGTTGCCATCGACGTTTTCGACCGTGCCCAGCAGGTGCAGCGCTTCGGCTTCGTGCAGGCGATCTTGCCGGGCGCGCAGCCAGTCCAGCGCCTGCGTGAAGGTATGACGCGCCCCAGCGCGGTCGTTCAGGCGCACCTGAGACTTCCCCAGCGCCAGCACCAGCGCGCCGCGTTCGGTCTGGTCGCTCAGGGTGCCGTCGCTAAAGTAGCCGAGCGCTGCTTGCAGGTGGGTGAGCGCGTTGGCGTGGTCACCGGCGCCCTGCTGGGCCAGCCCCAGCGCCGTGA
>JAAUUD010000196.1 GCA_012031655.1 Anaerolineae bacterium
GAGGTTCTGTGGTCGGGTCGGGGTGTCGGCACCCAGCAGGCTCAGCGCGCCACCTGGCAAAATGCTCACCGTGCTGATGTGGTTGAGCAGCGCGCCGCCGCCCTGGAAGTTGGGCGCCGCGATCCAGACCACGTAATTGCCAGGCAGCAGGTTGCCAAACAGGTAGTAGCCGCCATCGGTTGTGATGTCGGTGGCTACGATGTCTCCGGGGTCCACCACACCGCCCGCATCATACCCAAAGGTGGTGTTGGCGTTCAGGTCATCCGGGATGCCATCGCTGTTGGCATCGCGGAACAGGTAGACCGTCACATCGTTGATGCCTTCTTCGGCCCCGTTGATCAGGCCATTCCGGTCAGCATCGAACCACACGCGGTTGCCCAGGCTCAACGGCGGGACGTAGAAACCAAAGTCCACCGTCAGCTCGCTGTTGTAGGGCTGCACGTCCGCACCATCGCCCACGCTAGGTTCCAGGTTGGTTTCGGCGGCGGGTTCGGTGTCGTCGCGGCTGCCGTTGCTATCCGTATCGACCGGATACCGGAGCTGGATGAGCGCGCTGCGGACGCCGTTGGCGATGTGCGCCGCGAGGGTCGGCTGGTTTATGCCGTTGTCGTCCAGGTCGGTTTCATCGTCCGTGTTGGTGCCGTCGATGCCATCGCTGCTGATGTGTTGCCAGAGCGGGTCCGTGTCTGCATCAAAGTTCGAGACCGGGATGAAAACCCAGTAATCGCCAGGGATGAGGTTATCGAACAGGTAGAAGCCGCCGTTCGCTGTGAGGTCTTCCTCAACGAAAACGTCATCCGTCCCTGGCTCAAAGTCTGCATCACCATCATTGCGGTAGAGCTGCACCGTCACGTCATTAATGCCTGCGTCGGCGGCCTGCGCCAGATTCAGGATGCCATCGCCGGGCTTATCTGCGCCTTCGGGGGCAGCCAGCGGATCGTTATAAGCATCCCGCCAGACGCGGTTGCCGATGCTCATCGGTTGGTAGAAGCCAAAGTCCAGCGTCAGGTCGCTGTTGTTGTCCGCGATTTCCTGGTTGTTGGCGTCCAGGCCGTCCATTCCCGGCGCCGGTGCCGGGGGGATCGCTGCCAATCGTGGTTGCATCGCGGTCGGTGTCGTTGGTCGGTTCCGCAAAGGGGAAGACCGCAAAGGTGCCAGAGCGGACCCCATCAGCAATGTGCGCCGCCAGAGTGGTGCCGGGGTCAATGCCGTTGTCGTTGTTATCCTGGTTCTGGCCGCCGCTGACGCCCGTGCTGCTCAGGAAACCGAAGAGCGGGTCGGGGTCGTTATCCGGGTTGCCATCGGTGGTGCCATCGTTAAAGTTGCTGCCGGGGATGACGACCACATAGCGCCCGGGGAACAGGTTTTGCGTGGTTCCAGACACTGGCGGCGCATCGTTATCGCCCGTATAGGCGAACAGGTAGTAGCCGCTCACATCGGTGGTGTCGAAGGCCAGGGGCGCGCCAGGGGTATCCGGCAGGCCATCAGCGTTTGCATCCGCGTAGAGCTCCACGCGCACGCCCGCGATGCCGGGTTCGCCCGTGTCGCGCACCCGGTCGTTGTCATCATCGCGCCACACGCGATTCCCAATGCTAATGGAGGGCGCATAGAAGCCAAAGTCCACCGTTAGGTCGCTGTTCTGGGGCAGGGTACGCGGCCCATCGCCACCCGGCCCCAGGGCCTCGGTGATCGTTTCGCCCAGGTCCGTCAGGGTGATGGAGTCGCTATAGACGCCCTGGTTCTGGAGTTGGGTGTTGGTGGTGGCATCCTCGCCGTGGTCGGTCTGGTCGTCGGCGTTATTGGCGGCGTTTTTCGTCTGCGGGGTCCACCGGAATGCTGCTCAGGTAGTTTGCCAGCGGAGCATCGCCCGCCGGGTTGCCCACTGCGCCGCGCACAAAATTGGTGTTGGCAATCCGCACCACATAGCCCCCAGGCCGCAAGCCATCAAAGCGGTAGTAGCCGTCTGCATCGGTGGTGGTGCTGGCCAATGGCGTGCCCGGCGCGTCTAAGGTGCCCCATCCGGCACGCCGTCCCCGTTGTCATCGCGGAACAGTTGCACCGTGACGCCCAAAATCCCGTCCTCATCGGCATCCTGAACCCCATTGTTGAAGTTGCCACCTGCGCCAGTGTCCAACCACACACGGTTGCCCAGGCTCATAGGCCGGAAGAAGCCAAAGTCCACCGTCAGGTCGCTGTCTGGGTCTTCCTCAAAGTTCTCGCCACGCCCAAATGGACCTTCGTTGGTGGGCGGGCTGGGGTCTGTGCCACCCAGGATAACGTTCGTTTCGCCAAGCGCTTCTGAGTCGCGCTGCAAGGTGAAGGGCTGGCTACGCACGCCATCTGTGGGGTAAGCCGCGATGGCGGCAGGGTCGATGCCGGTGTCGGTGCTATCCAGATCGTTCGCAGGCCCAATCGGGGTATTGGTGGGCGTGCTGCCCGTGCTGCTGATGAAGTTCGCCAGCGTGGGGTCGTCGGCGGTGTTAAGGACGTCATCCGGGCCATCGGGGTCGGTTTCATCGAACTCAAAGGCCGGGATGCGCACCTGATATTCGATAAACCGCACCACTTCAGTGTCCGGTGGGATCACATCCACAGCCTGGCTTTCCAGATTGCCGAAAAAGTAGTAGCCGCCGTCGCGCGTTACGTCTGTCGCCACCAACTGGAAGACGCCATCAACCGCTTCATCGCTGAAGAGCTGGACCGTTACATCGTCCAGGCCCACTTCGCCCGCATCCAGCACGCCGTTGTTGGCATTGGCAGGCGTCCCCGCGCCATTATCAAGCCATACCCGGTTCCCGATGCTGAACTTCTCATCCACGATGATGCCGACTTTGCGCGGTTCGGCGGTCAGCAGGCGGCGCCCGGAGGGTTGGTTAGTAAAGCGCTGGGCAAAGTTGTTCCAGGCGATCTCGCCAGTTTCGGCCTCGCCAGCGGTGTCATCAATGCGCATGGGCACAGAGAACACCAACGTCCCGCCAGGCGGGATGATGCCTGTATCCTGGCGAATACGGAAGGCAGTCACCAGATTCCAGTCAGTTACGCCCGCCTCTAAGACGAAATTCGTCCCACCGCCGGACCAGTTCGTGACAATGTCGGACGAATTGGACATTTCCGGGCGAGCCGGGTTATAGGCAGGCGTGCCAATGTAGTATTCAATGACGAAGTTGCCCAGCGGGGTGCCTGGCGGGTCTTCCGGCTGTTCTTCCAGCACAATCGGCCCGGTGAGGAAGGTGCGGAATTGGGAGTCCCGCAACTGGCCAGCAGTCGCCTGAGAGACCCCAGTATCACCCAGGTGTGGCAGGATGTCGTACAAAATATACGCATTCACGTTCACCAGACCCGTGTTCTGGATGCGCAGCAAATACTCAAACGCGCCGCCGGGGGTGCCTGCGCCACGCAGGGAAAGCGCGTAAAGTTCACGGCCCCGGCAGCGGTGGCTGTGTCATAGCTGATGGCCGGGCAATTGTCCGGGGTGGGGTCCAGCAGGTTGTTGGAGTTACGGAACTCAAACGGCCCCACGATGCTGCGAATCCACTTTTCCGAGCGCATCTGCGCCGCCTCGCGGATCTCGTATTCGGCATCGGTCACGCACACCACTTCGTCGGTCAATGTATCGCCATCAATGTCGCGTAGCAGGGTGGCTTCATCGCTGGCGTTGCCTGCGCCATCCTGGCAGACCAGATTTTCCACATCCGTGACCACCGCCAGCGTATTGCCGTAGATGATCGTATTGCCGTCGTTATCCCCGGCGGGGGTGTCGGCGCGGGCCTGGCCCGTAAATGATGCGGAGCGTCCTGGCGCCGCTGTTGGGCGGAGAGAGGGTCAGGGCATTGGAAGTGGTTTGTGGCGTGGCGCTGATGCCCTCCAGCGCAAACGTCGTGATGTCTGTATCGATAGTGCAGGGGAAGCTGGCGCAGCTATAGGAGGGTTGCGCCGGCGGGGCGCTAGGCGGCGCGGCATCATCCCAGAAGAACACCAAACGTTGCCGATCCACCCCGCTAATATTGACTGTTTCCACCCGCAGGTAGGGCGCAACCGCCGGCGCAAGCGGTGGGTTGCCAAATTCATCCAGGTATTGCACATTGTCCCAGCGCACAATCTGCATCCCAAAGGGCAGGATGTCCTCCAGGGTCGGGTTGATCAGGTCGCCGGAGGCTTCCTGCGTCAGGTCCAGGTCCAGGGTAAAGGTGATGTCTTGCAGCGGGAAGGCCGCCGCTGGCTCCACCGTCTTGCCGGTGCGGATGTTGACGAAACCATTGGTTGGGTCATCGCCCACCCGCAGGGTGGTGCAGGGTTGCGGGGTGGGCAGCGTGATGTCCTCTGGGTTGCCAGACACATTAGTGAAGGTGCCGCTGAAGGCCAGGCAGTTCTGGTAATCGCGGAAGGGGTTCGGTGCCTCGGCGTAGTTGTCCGGGTCCAGCCCATCCCGCACGAAGAAGCGCAGGCTAAAAGGCGCATTGGACGAAAACCCGCTGGCACATCCGTTGTAAAGACCAGGCGAATCCCGGCTACGTCAGCGGGAAAGTCCCCGTCCGCCAGCGTGAAGGTCTGGCTGGCGATGCCATCCAGCGAGCCGGGCGGCGGGTTGCCCACCGGCAGCCAGGTGCGCGGGTCGCTGGTGCTGGTGGTGTACTCCAGCACCGCCGTGTAGGCGCCGTCCCCTTCCCAGGTGCCCGTGTTCAGTTCTGTCATCTCAATAATGGGCACCGGGCTACCCACCACCGCCAGCGGGAAAATATCCTCCACCACAAAGTTGCTGGTTGGCACGTTGGCCTGGTCCAGATTCCAGTTCAGGCTAAAGGTGCTGGTGCCATCTTCAGTCCCCAGCCCCACCACAGCATTGGTACCGGGGCCGGATTTGTTGCCATCCACCTCCACCGTGGGCGGGTCAATGTCGTTACTGGTGCCGCCCGTGCCCACACAATTCGGCACCGGGCACACGCCATCAAACGGATCATTGTCCGTATCCACCGCCGAAGTCACCGTAACCGTGTTCGTGATGGGGTCATCCAGGGCAAAATCTGTATCGGGAAAGCTGACTTCGTAATTCAGCGTAAAGCAGCCATCTTCAAAGGTCCAGGGGTCCGGCTCCGTCTCAGAAATTGGGTTAAGCGTCCAGGTGATGGTGTTCAACACCACGCCCGGGTCGGGGTCTGCGTCTGGATTGTGCACCCCCCGCGCGGAATGGGCGCCACTGGCACGGCGCCGGGCGGCAACACATCCGTGATGGTCAAAGGGCCGACCAGTTCCGCCACGCCCAGCGGCGGGTCATTCGGGCAGAGGCTCACCTGGTAGGTGGCCGTGCCGTTCGGGGCAGGGCCGGGCGGGTCCACAGCCAGCGGATCCGGAATGGCCGGGATGATCTGCGTTTTTGCCACATCCCAGCCACCCTGGGGCCGCTCAATGTCCAGGTCCGGGCCAGGGACATTAAGCGTCTGCTCGCTACCACCAGGCCCATTCGTGATGGTGCCCGTGAGCGTCCCGTCCAGGCGAAAGTCGTCCAGGTCCTGGCCGACACGGGCGCGCACGGTCACCTGGGCGGCGTCGCCGTCGTTAAAGGTCCCATTGCTGGTGATCCGCACCAACCCGCCACCCAGGTGCACCCCGGTGTAGCCAGGTGGCGCCACCACCTCGACCGCCGTCACGGGGTCCAGGATAAATTCGCTATCCATCTGGAAGTCAATGGTCAGGGCGCCGCAGGTTACCGTCGTGCTGGCACAGCTAAAGTCAATCAGATATTCAACGATGGTGCCGGTGGGCACCGGCCCAGACTCCGGGGCCACAATGTTAATATCCAGCGTCAGCGTTCCGTCAGCCAAAACCGGGCCAACGACCATGCTCAGCAGGATAAATAACAGCCCCAGGGATGCACCCAGCTTGGCGCGACGAATAATGCCCATGTGCTAGCCTCCTAAAATCATTGAAAAAGATAAAGGCGAGTGTGTGCTGAGATGAACAGCGCAGCACAGATGTGTTGCGCCCATCGCCACCAGGATGGCCGGATTGTGGATAATGCAGCGTTTCAGGGCCGATCTCCTATAAACCATCAGACGCCCCACAACAAACAATAGCCCACGCAAACCCCTCGCGCGGGCACTGCTTGCCTGGCGGCACTTCCACTATAACCCTTTTTTAATGAGCGTGGAGGCTTTCAAACTAAACTTAAATTAAGCCTTTAACAAACCTAAACAAAACTTAAAGGCGGCATTAATCTGCACTACCCAAAGCAGCACTTGCACAAAAGATCACTGCTTCTCAAAAGCAGTCCCCAATGCGCCCGGCGGGTTGGCGCTCAGCAGGCGGGCCGCCTGCGCCCGATAGCGGGCCGGGACCAGCACCAGCACATAGGCCACCACCCCACTCGCCACAAACATCAGCGTCAGCAGCATCAGCAACCAGGGCGTCATGTTGATGATGTGAATGGGCAGGTTCAGTTGGTCCTGCCGTTGGAGTTCCAGCGCCAGTTGGCGCAGGCCAACGATCAGATAGGCCCCAGCCATGATCCGCAAGGGCTTCCAGGTGCCAAAGATCACCAGCGCCAGCGCAATCCAGCCCTGCCCGCGCGTGAGGCCCGCCCGCCAACCCAGTTGCACCTCCAGGGAATAGGCCGCGCCCGCCAGCCCGACCAGCGCACCGCCCAACGCCACATAAAAGAAGCGCATGGCCTGCACGCGCGTCCCACGCACATAGGCGGCGGTGGGGCGCGTCGCCCAGGGC
>JAAUUD010000197.1 GCA_012031655.1 Anaerolineae bacterium
GGTTATAAAGCGCATGGTGCGTTCTGCGTTGTGCTGGGCGCGGCGTTCCTGCAAGCGCAAGCGCGCCGTGAGGTTACCGCCGATCAACGCAATGATGAAGTACATCAGCACCAGCGTAACGTCCTGCACTTCGGAAATCTCAAAGGTGAACTGCGGCGGGATGAACAACACGTTCCACAGCAAGGCACTCACTGCTGCTGCCAGCAACGCCGGACCGCGCCCCAGGTAAATGGCGATCAGCAGCACCGCCAGCAGTTCAGTCAGCCCAACCACCTGGTACCCCACCCAATCCAGGCTGGAGATCAGCAACAGGTTGAGCGCAGTCACCAAACCCACCCAGGCCAGCGCGGCGGCATAGTGACGCAGCGGAGCCACCAGCGAGCGCCCCAACCCCCGCACAGGGGCCGGGGGTGTCTGCTCCTCGGTTTGCCCACTCACCAGGTAGACGTCAATCTGGCCGCTCGCAGACAGCATACGCTCTGCCAGGGAGCCGCGCCACCAGCGCCAGCCGCGCGGCTTGCCCATCACGATCTGCGTCACGTTGCGTTGCCGCGCCAGGCGCAGCAGCACCGCCACAACATCCTGCCCCGCCGCCATGACCACCTCTCCCCCCAGCTCGCGTGCCAGGGCCAGGTTGCGGGAGAGCTGCGCCTGATCTGCTGTAGAAAGCGTCTGCGTGGTTTCCACGTAGACGGCCAACCACGGGGCGTCCAGGTTATAGGCGGTGCGCCGCGTCCAGCGGATGAGCTGCGCGGAGCTTGGGCTGGGCCCCACCGCCACCAACAACCGTTCCGCCGAGCGCCAGGGTCCAGCGATCCGCTTGACCTGCATGTAGTTCTGCAATTGGTGATCCACCCGTTCGGCGGTCAGGCGTAGTGCCATCTCGCGCAGGGCGGTGAGGTTGCCCACGCGGAAGAAGTTCTGCGCGGCCACTTCGGCGCGCTCTGGCGTATAGACCTTGCCTTCGGCCAGGCGCTTGCGCAGTTCCTCTGGCGAGAGGTCGATAAGCTCGACCTCCGTGGCCAGGTCCAACACGCTATCTGGCAGGGTCTCGTGCACCACAATACCGGTGATCTGCTGCACGGCATCAGCGCGGCTCTCAAAGTGTTGCACATTTACGGTGGTGAGCACATCAATCCCGGCATGCAGCAGTTCCAGCACATCCTGATAGCGCTTGGCATGGCGCGCCCCAGGGACGTTGGTGTGGGCGAGTTCGTCCACCAGCACCACCTGCGGCGCCCGCCGCAGAATCGCATCCAGGTCCATCTCTGGCAGGTTGCGCCCACGGTAGGCGAGCTGCTGGCGCGGGATGACTTCCAGCCCGTTGAGCAGAGCTTGCGTTTCGGGGCGCCCATGCGTTTCCACGTAGCCCACCACCACATCCCGCCCTTCGGCCAGGCGTTGGTGCGCGGCTTCAAGCATTGCGTAGGTCTTGCCAACGCCCGCTGCCATCCCCAGGAAAACCTTAAGCCTGCCGCGTAGCGCCTGGGCTTCTTGCTGTTGGATGGCTGCCAGCAGGGCATCGGGGTCAGGACGTTGTAAATCACTCATGGGTCTATTCTAGGGCATCCAGGGCCCGGTTGAGTAGCAAAACGTTAACCCGCGCCTGCCCCAGCAGCCCAAACTGCGGCGGCTCAATGGCGGCTTCGACCAGCTCAGCGACCTGAGCGGCATCCAGTTGGCGTGCCGCTGCAACGCGCTCAATTTGAAAGCGGGCCGCCGCCGGGCTGATGTGCGGGTCCAGACCGCTGGCGGAGGCGGACAGCAGGTCCGCTGGGATGTCTTCTGCCGCCTGGGTTGGATGGGTCTCGCGCCAGAAGGCGGCCCGCGCCGCCATCTGGCTGATGAGCACTTCGCTGGTCAGGCCCAGGTTGGTGGCCCCAGACGGTAAGGGCGCATAGTCCACGGCAGAAGGGCGCATCCAGAAATAGCGTGGGTCCCGGGTAGGTTGGCCAATCCACTTCGAGCCAATGACCTGGCCCTCGGCACTCACCAGGCTGCCACGCGCCTGGTCCGGGAACAGCCCCAACGCCGCCGCCGTGATGGCCAATGGATATAGCACCCCCGTGACGAGCGTCAAGGCAACGAAAATCAGCAAGGTGGTTTTGAAGGTCTGCAACATGGGAACCTCACAGCTTTAAAAAGACGGATCAGGATAGTGGGGATTGGCGTTGCAGCCACAACGCCAACCCAGCGAAGGTCCACACCACAAACAGGGCCGAGAGCAAGGGTTGGTCAATCCAGATCACCAACCCCAACAGGATGACCTGCACCAGCAACGTGACCAGCAACCCCATCCAACGCATCTCACACCAGCCCCAGGCCACTGATCAGCACGTCAATCACCTTGATCCCAATGAACGGCGTGATCAGCCCGCCAATACCATAGATCAGCAGATTATCCCGCAGCAGGGCCGCCGCGTTTTCGGCGCGATACTGCACACCGCGCAGAGCCAGCGGGATCAACGCGATGATGATCAGTGCATTGAAGATGATCGCGCTCAGGATGGCACTTTCGGGGGACTCCAGCGCCATCACATTGAGTTCTGCCAGGGGGCCAGGCTCACCTGGCCGGGCGTAGAGCGAGGCAAACAGCGCCGGTAGGATGGCAAAGTATTTGGCCACGTCGTTGGCGATGCTAAAGGTCGTCAGCGCGCCTCGGGTCATCAGCAATTGCTTGCCAATTTCCACCACTTCGATGAGTTTGGTTGGGTCGCTGTCCAGATCAACCATATTCCCGGCTTCGCGGGCTGCCTGGGTCCCGGTGTTCATGGCCACGCCCACGTCTGCCTGGGCCAAAGCGGGCGCGTCGTTGGTGCCGTCGCCGGTCATGGCCACCAGGTGTCCGGCGGCTTGCTCCTGCCGGATGCGCCGCAGCTTGTCCTCAGGAGTCGCCTGCGCCAGGAAGTCATCCACGCCTGCTTCGGCGGCAATCGCAGCGGCGGTCAGGGGGTTGTCGCCCGTGATCATCACCGTGCGGATGCCCATCCTGCGCAGTTGGGCAAAGCGTTCGCGCATTCCGCCCTTGATGACGTCCTTTAGCTCCACGCAGCCCAGCACCTGTTGGTCCTGCGCCACCACCAGCGGCGTCCCGCCTGCCCGCGCGATCTGCTCGACCACCGTGTTTACGGCACCCGGATACGCACCGCCCATCGCTTCTACATGCTGTTGGATCGCATCTGCCGCCCCTTTGCGGATGCAGCGTGCAGGTTGACCCTCCAGCGCCGCAAAGTCCACGCCGCTCATGCGGGTCTGCGCCGTAAAGGGGATGAACTGCGCGGCCAATTCGGTCATCTCCCGCCCGCGCAGGTTAAACTGCTTCTTGGCCAGCACCACAATCGAGCGCCCTTCTGGGGTTTCATCTGCCAGGGAGGCCAACTGCGAGGCATCCGCGAGCAACTCCGCCGGAATGCCTGGGGCGGCAAAAAAGGTCGTGGCCATGCGGTTGCCCAGCGTGATGGTGCCGGTTTTATCCAGCAGCAGAACACTGACATCGCCGGCGGCTTCCACGGCCCGGCCACTGCTGGCCAACACGTTGCGCTGGATCATGCGGTCCATGCCGCTGATGCCGATGGCGCTCAGCAGGCCGCCAATGGTGGTGGGGATGAGGCAGACCAGCAGGGCGACCAACACGGGCACACTGGCCACGGTTTCGCCCACCCAGCCCGATTCCATCTCACTGTACTCCACAAAGCCGCGCAACGAGACCACCGCCAGCAGGAAGATGATCGTCATCCCTGAGAGCAGGATGGTTAGCGCGATTTCGTTGGGGGTTTTCTGCCGTTTGGCGCCTTCCACCAGTCCAATCATCCGGTCCAGAAAGGTGTTGCCTTGCTCCGCTGTGATGCGAACCACGATGCGGTCGCTCAGCACGCGCGTTCCTCCGGTGACCGCGCTGCGGTCCCCGCCGCTCTCGCGAATCACCGGAGCGGACTCGCCCGTGATGGCCGATTCGTCCACGCTGGCGATGCCCTCCACCACTTCACCATCGCTGGGGATCAGGTCGCCCGCCTCACAGACCACCAGGTCCCCCAGCTGGAGTTGCGCCGCCGGGACCTGTTCTTCGCGCCCCCCGGCCAGGCGGCGGGCCTGGAGTTGCGTGCGCGTTTTGCGGAGGGCGTTGGCCTGCGCTTTGCCGCGTCCCTCGGCCATTGCCTCGGCAAAGTTGGCAAACAGCACCGTGAACCATAGCCACAGCGCCAGTTGCAAGCGAAATCCAGAAAAATCCTGCGCCAGCGCGATCGTGGTCAACAGCGCGCCAACCGCCACCACAAACATCACCGGGTTCTTGACCAGCTGACGCGGGTCGAGCTTGCGAAAGGCATCCAGCAGGGCCTGGCGCACAATGGGGGCATCCAACAACGGACGAGCAGAAACACGCTGTTCCATGGTAATTCCTCCTTAGAAGGTGCGCCCGGCATTCAAGAGCAGTTGTTCGGCAATAGGCCCCAGGGCCAGCGCCGGGAAAAAGGTCAACCCACCGACCACCACCACGACCGCCAGCAGCACGGCCACAAACAGCGGGCCATCTGTGGGCAATGTGCCCGCCGAGGGAGGGATGCGCTTCTTCGCTGCCAGGCTCCCGGCTACGGCTAGCATCGGCAGGATGACCCCAAACCGCCCGATGAGCATACATAGCCCCAAAACGATGTTATAGAAGTCTGTGTTGGCGTTGAAGCCCGCAAAGGCGCTCCCGTTGTTCTGCGAGGCCGAGCTAAAGGCATAGAGGATTTCGCTGAGCCCATGCGGGCCTGCATTTGCCCGGCTGGCCAGCGCTTGGTCATAAACCGAGGCTGCCGCCGCCCCCAACAGGATGCACGCGCTGGGCAACAGCACGGCGATGATCACGAGCTTGACTTCGTGCGCCTCGATCTTCTTGCCCAGGTACTCTGGCGTTCGCCCTACCATCAAGCCAGAGATGAACACCGCCAGGACGACGAATATCAGCATGCCATATAGCCCCGCCCCAACGCCGCCGAAGATCACCTCGCCCAGCATGATGTTGAACAGCGCCACCCCGCCCGCCGCAGGCGAGAGGCTGCTGTGCATGGCATTCACCGAGCCATTCGAAGCGCTGGTAGTTGCCATGGCCCACAACACGCTATTGCCGATCCCCAAACGCGTTTCTTTGCCTTCCAGGGCCGCCAGTTCAGTCGTGGCGGGGGCTGCCTCATATTCCGCGACCAGCATGATCGCCAAGCCGGCGCAGAACAGCACCAGCATCACGGCGAAGATCGCCCACCCCTGCCGCAAGGAACCCACCAGACGCCCATAAGTAAAGGTCAGGGCCGCCGGGATCAGCAAGAGGCTGAGCATCTGCAAAAAGTTGCTCAGGGAGGTGGGGTTTTCCAGCGGATGGGCGCTATTTGTGTTGAAGAAACCGCCTCCATTGCTGCCCAGTTGCTTGATCGCCACTTGCGAGGCAGCTGGCCCCACGGGGATCTCCTGTGATTCGCCCTCCAGGGTGGTCACCTCGGCATACGAAGCCAGGGTTTGCACCACGCCCTGGCTAACCAAAACCACGGCCAGCAGGCTGGCCAGCGGCAGCAGCACATAGAGCACCGCCCGCGTGGCATCCACCCCAAAGTTGCCCACCGTCGCTGCCGACTGGCGCGCCAACCCCCGCGCCAGCGCCACCAACACCGCCATCCCGGTGGCTGCACTTAAGAAGTTCTGCACGGCCAACCCCAACATCTGCGAGAGGTAGCTCAGTGTGACCTCGCCTGCGTACGCTTGCCAGTTGGTGTTGGTCACAAAGCTGGCGGTGGTGTTGAAGGCCAACCAGGTCGGCACGCCGGGCCAGCCTTCCGGGTTAAGCGGAAGCTGCCCCTGGAGCACCAGCAAGGCAAAGAGAACCGCAAAGCCCAGCGCATTGAACATCAGCAGCGCCAGCGCATAGCCACGCCAGCTTTGTTCTACCTGCGGGTCAAGCCCGCTCAGGCGGTAGAGGGCGTTTTCCGCAGGGCGCAAGACGGGCGTCAGAATGACCCGCTGCCCGGTAAAGACGCGCGCCATATAGCCGCCGAGGATGGGCGTGGCCGCGATAAGCAAGGCAATGTAGAGGACAATTTGCAATCCTTCCTGTGTGCTCATTTCAGAAACGCTCCGGTTGCCACAGGGAATACAACAGATAGAGCAACAGCAGTAACGCCGCTACCCCGGCCAGGGCCAGTTCCAGGTTCATGCTTCCGCCTCAGAAATTTGCTCAACGATCATACGCTGATTATGCGGGGGAAAGGGGTCAGTTGTGCGTCAAAAAAGCGCGTCAGGGCATCAAGAAAGTATCAAAGGCTGTAGCGCAGCAGCGACCAGGAGGGACAAAAGTTGCGGTGCGCTAAACAGTTACAAGGTTGTATAGGACCGCCACCCGGTAGACATGAGCGCGCAGGGCGGCAATTGTTGGCTCTGTTTGCATCGCAGGACATACGGTGGCTACGCAGCCGCGTTTCCCAGCAAGGCCACAATATCCTTTTTTTGAGACACGCATTTCAGGATTTCGACACAGTCAATCTTCTTCATAAACTCTTGGCCACGGCCCTCATTTAAGCTGAGGTAATTCCCGGTTGCTCGTCGCCCGCCCCTCAAAACCATGCTACACTACCCCTATGCACCCCATCCGCCACACGCCCTATGGGACCCCCTTCGGCGCGACCAGCCCGACGCCGCCTACTCCCTTCGCCTTCACCGGGCAGCCCCGCGACCTCAACGGCCTT
>JAAUUD010000198.1 GCA_012031655.1 Anaerolineae bacterium
TCGAGAATTTTAATCTCAAGATTGCGCCCGGCGAACGGGTTGCCCTCGTAGGTGGCTCCGGCAGTGGTAAATCTACCATCGCCCGTTTGCTGGCCGGTCTCTACGAACCCTGGAGCGGAGAAATCTTAATGGATGGCATACCCCGTCAGCAATTGCCCCGCGAAGTCATTAACAACTCGCTGGCATGGTAGACCAGGACATCTTTCTCTTTGAGGGCACCACCAAAGAAATCCTTACCCTCTGGGATAATACCATTCCCGATTTCCTCATTACCCAGGCTACCCGCGATGCACAAATTCACGATGTAATCGGCAGCCGCAAAATGGCTACGATAGCCTCATTGCCGAAGGCGGGCGCAACCTCAGCGGCGGCCAACGCCAGCGCATCCGCGATTGCGCGGGCCAGTCATCCGCAACCCGCGCGTGCTGATCCTGGACGAGGCTACCTCGGCGCTGGATACGGTCACCGAACGCGAGATTCAGGCGGCGCTGGAGCGCCTGATGGTGGGCCGGACGACCTTCATGGTGGCGCACCGCCTGAGCACCATCCAGCAGGCGGGCCGCATCCTGGTGCTGGAGCGCGGGCGCAGTGTGGAAAGCGGCACCCACGCCGCGCTGATGGCGCAGGGCGGCCCCTATGCGCGGCTCTATGGCCAGGCGCAACCGGTCCCGGTGGGCTAGGCCAGAACCGTCGGGGTGGGGGGAGGGCAACGCGCCGCGCAACGGCTAGGCTAAAGGTGCATCACAACCCCAGGGAGGCCGCTGTTTTATGGAAGTCAACAATTTCGCAGAAATCGCCGCAGAGTTTTCGGCGCGTGTTCGTAAGGTCGTCTGGTGCAACATGGCCACGGTAGACCCACTGGGCCGTCCGCGGTCGCGCGTGCTGCACCCCATCTGGGAAGGGGTCATCGGCTGGATTGGCACCTCGGTTGGCTCCTACAAGGGGCACCACCTGCGCCAGAATCCCTATGTTTCGCTGGCCTACATTGCAGACATCACCCGGCCCGTGTATGTGGATTGCCTGGCGGAGTGGATCGAGGACCCGGCGCAAAGGCAATATGTGTGGGACCTGTTCGAGCACACGCCAGAGCCTATCGGCTACGACCCCGCGCCCTTCTTTGGCACGCTGGAAACCTTTGGCGTGCTCAAGCTCACGCCCTGGCGCATCGACCTGGTGAGCTTTCCGGCACCCTCGTTGCAAGAGGGCAGCCAAATCTGGCACAACCCAGAGGTGACCGCGCCCGTTCCTGCCTAGGCCGCTGGGCCTCTTTTCCCCCGCCAGCCGGGCGGGGGATTGCCAGGCTTTGCCCCCTGCCCCTCAGAAGGTGACACTACACGCGCAAAAGGTGCCAAACGTAATTAGCATCTTGTTCACAGTCCACCTATCATAAAGGTGACCATTGTGAAAAAAGGTGCAACCTATGGCCAAACGTAATGTCACCATCCAAACGCCTTCGGACGATAAACGGTGGCTGTTGGTGAACGCAACCATGCGGCGCTATGGCTATCGTCCGCATGCGCTCATCGAAACTTTGCATACCGTGCAGGAGTCCTTTGGCTACATCGACAACGTGTCGCTGAATTTCGTCTCCACCAACCTCAGGGTGCCGCTCAGCCAGGCCTTGGGCGTGGCCTCCTTCTATCACTTCTTTAGCATGAAGCCACGCGGCAGGCATTCGTGCGTCGTTTGCACCGGCACCGCCTGCTACATCAAGGGCAGTGGCGAGGTCATCCGCTCTATTTCAGCGCCTACGGCGTGAAGGATGGCGAAACCACCCCAGATGATGAACTCTCCCTGATGACTGCGCGCTGTATTGGCGCCTGTGGGTTGGCGCCTGCGGTGGTCATCGATGCGGAAGTGGTCCCCAAAGCCAGACCGGATACGATTGTGAGTCTGCTCAAGGAGGCGCTCGCTCATGGAGTTTGAAAAGCTCATCCAGACCGCCGAGAAGGAACAGCAGCGCGAGGCCGCCTTTGACCACACCGTGCGGGTGTGTGCGGGGTCTGGCTGCATGTCTTCCAATGCCGAAGGGTTGCTCTCAGCCTTCAAAGAAGCCGTCAACGAAAAAGGGCTGGGCAAGCAGTGCCAGGTCAAGGGCGTGGGCTGCATGGGGCTGTGTGGCGCCGGGCCAATCGTCTCGGTGGATAATGACCGCGTGCTCTACCAGGAAGTGAAGCTCGAAGACGCGCCGCGCATCGTGGATTGCCTGGGGGCAACCGAACCGCTGGCCGACCTGTACCTGGACAACACCCAACCTTTCTTCACCAAGCAGGTGCGCATCGTGCGCGAGCACGCCGGGATCATCAACCCAGACCGCATCGAAGAGTACATTGCGGTGGGTGGCTACCAGGCCTTGCACCGGGTGCTGGTGGAGTTTTCGCCCGAAGCCGTGATCCGCGAGATCACCCGCAGCGGGTTGCGCGGGCGCGGGGGGGCGGGCTTCCCGACGGGCCTCAAGTGGAGCACGGTTTCCAAGGCCGAGGGCACGCAGAAGTACATCATCTGCAACGGGGACGAAGGCGACCCCGGCGCGTTCATGGACCGCAGCGTGATGGAAAGCGACCCGCACCGCGTCATCGAAGGCATGGCGATTGCCGGCTATGCGGTGGGCGCTTCGCAGGGCTACATCTACGTGCGTGCCGAATATCCGCTGGCTGTTCAGCGCCTCAAGAAGGCCATCAAACAGGCGGAGCGTGATGGCTTTTTGGGCAAGCAAATCTTTGATACGGACTTCAGCTTCGAAATTGACATCCGGCTGGGGGCGGGGGCTTTTGTCTGTGGCGAAGAAACCGCGCTCATCGCCAGCATCGAGGGCAAACGCGGCAACCCGCGCCCGCGCCCACCTTACCCGGCCCAGAGCGGCCTGTGGGGCCAGCCGACGCTCATCAACAACGTGGAGACCTTCGCCAACATCGTGCCGATCATCGAGCGCGGCGCGGAGTGGTACGCCAGCATCGGCACAGAAAGCAGCAAGGGCACCAAGATTTTTGCCCTCTCTGGCAAGATCAACAACATCGGCCTGATTGAAGTGCCGATGGGGATGACGCTGCGCGAGATCGTGGAGGAAATTGGCGGGGGCGTGCCCGATGGCAAAGCCTTCAAGGCCGTGCAGACGGGCGGCCCCTCGGGCGGGTGCATCCCGGCGACCCACCTGGACGTGACCGTGGACTTTGAGTCGCTGCGCGAACTGGGCAGCATCATGGGCTCTGGCGGCATGATCATCATGGACGAGACCTCCTCCATGCTGGAAGTCGCCCACTACTTTATGGAATTCTGCATGACGGAATCCTGCGGCAAGTGCATCCCCTGCCGGGTGGGCACGGCGCAGATGGTCGGCCTGCTGGAGAAGATCATGGCTGGGCGCGCCACCGATGGCGACCTGGCCCTGCTGGCTGAACTCTGCGAGATGGTCAGCCAGACCAGCCTGTGCGGGCTGGGGCAATCTGCGCCGAACCCGGTGGTTAGCACCCTGCGCTACTTCCGCGAAGAATACACCGCGCTGCTCAACGCACCGCAACCTGCCCCGGCCTGGGGAGAAAGGACACCCGCGCGATGAGCGTCAAGACCCTCAAAATCGATGGCCAGGATGTGACGCCCGCCCCGGCGAGACGATCTTGCAGGTGGCCCGCGAAAACGAAATTTACATCCCGACCCTGTGCTACCTGGAAGGGCTTTCCTTCGTGGGGTCGTGCCGCCTGTGCCTGGTGGAAGTCACCGGGCGGCGCGGCTTGCTGGCGGCCTGTGCCACCGAGTGCGAAGACGGGATGGAAGTCTTCACGAACACGCCCACGCTGCAACGCCACCGCCGGATGGTGCTGGAGATGCTCTTTGCGGAGGGCAACCACGTTTGCGCCATCTGTGTTTCGAATGGCTCCTGCGAGCTGCAACGCCTGGCCTATAGCCTGGGGATGCTCAACGGTGCGCCTGGAGTTCCACCACCGCCGCCTGACGGTGGATGGCTCGCACGAGCGTTTTGCCTCGGACCCGAACCGCTGCGTGCTGTGCACGCGTTGCGTGCGCGTTTGCGACGAGATCGAAGGCGCCCACACCTGGGATGTGTTCGGGCGCGGCACCCAGGCGTACGTCATCACGGACCTGGACCAGCTCTGGGGCGAGTCCAACACCTGCACCAGTTGCGGCAAGTGCATCCAGGTCTGCCCGACCGGGGCGCTGTTCAACAAGAGCCGTTCCAGCGGCCAGATGATCAAGGAACCGGGCTTTGTGCCCTATCTGCGCACCATGCGGGAAGGCAAAGAGAATGAGTGAACAAGCAAAAACCAGCTTTGCAACCATCTGGCTGGATGGCTGCTCCGGTTGCCATATGTCGTTTTTGGATATTGATGAGTTCCTGCTGGAGCTAGGCGACCTCATCGACCTGGTCTACAGCCCGCTGGTGGACATCAAAACGTTCCCTGAGATGGTCGATATGGTGCTGGTGGAGGGTGCGGTTTCCAACGCGGAGGACGAAGCCAAAATCCGCAAGGTGCGCCAACACTGCCGCTTTCTGGTCTCGCTGGGCGACTGCGCGGTGATGGGCAACGTGCCCACCATGCGCAACTTCTTCACGGTGGAAGAGGTCACCCGCCGGGCCTACATCGAAAACGCGACCTTTAACCAGCAGGTGCCCAGCGAAGTCATCCCGCCCCTGCTGCCCAAGGTGCGCCCGGTGCATCAGGTGGTCCCGGTGTGTTTTGTGCCGGCTGCCCGCCGTCTGCCGCCACCATCCGCCACGTATTGACCGAACTGCTGGCGGGCCGTCAACCGGATATACAGAGCTACCACCGTTTCGGGTAATTCTTAGGAAGGCCAACACCCAATGACACGCACCCTGACGATTGACCCGGTGACCCGCATTGAGGGGCACGCCAAGATTACCCTGGAACTGAACGAAGCCGGCGCCGTGCAGGATGCCCGGTTCCACGTGACGCAACTGCGCGGCTTCGAGAAGCTGTGCGAGGGGCGCCCTTCCGCGAGATGCCCGCGCTGATGGCCCGCATCTGTGGCATTTGCCCGGTGAGCCACCTCATCACGGCGGCCAAAGCCTGCGACGAACTGCTGGCGGTGCGCATTCCGCCGACAGCGGTCAAGCTGCGCAAGATCATGAACCTGGCGCAGATGGTGCAATCGCACGCGCTCAGCTTCTTCTACCTCTCCGCGCCAGACTTTTTGCTGGGCATGGATGCCGACCCGGCCCAGCGCAACATCTACGGCGTGCTGGCCCAGAACCCCACCATGGCGCGCGGCGGCATCGCGGTGCGCAAGTTTGGCCAGAACGTGATCGAGGTGCTGGGCAAGCAACGCATCCACCCGGCCTGGATTATCCCCGGCGGCGTGGCCGAGCCGCTCTCTGAGGAACGGCGCGATGCCCTGCTGGCCACGGTGGCCCCGGCCAAGACCTTCGCCAGCGAGACCCTGGCCTGGTTCGTGAGCCTGTTCAGCGACCTTCAGGCCGAGGTGGCCACCTTTGCCAACTTCGACTCGCTCTATATGGGCCTGGCCAGCGCCGATGGCGGCCTGGAGTACTACGACGGCCAACTGAAGATCATGGACTCGCGTGGCGGGACCGTGCTGGAGCCACACATCGACCCCTACGGCTACCAGAAGGTCATTGGGGAGGCGGTGGAGTCGTTCTCGTACCTCAAGTCGCCCTACTACGTGCCCCTGGGCTATCCGCAGGGGATGATGCGCGTGGGGCCGTTGGCGCGCCTGCACATCGCCGGGCACACCGGCACCCCGCTGGCCGATGCCGCCCTGCAGGCTTCAAGAGCCTGCCGCGCGAGGCCCGCAACAGTAGCTTCCACTACCACTACGCCCGCCTGATTGAGATTTTGCACGGCATCGAGCAGATCGAAGCGTTGTTGCAGGACCCGGACATCCTGAACGACCACGTGCGCGCCCATGCCCGGCCCAATGCCTTTGAAGGCGTGGGCATCTCGGAGGCGCCGCGCGGCACCCTGTTGCACCACTACCGCATTGATGAAGACGGCCTCATCACCCACGCCAACCTGATCATCGCCACGGGCTACAACAACCTGGCCATGAACCGGGGCATTTTGCAGGCCGCGCAGGAGTTCGTGAAGGGTGACCAGCTCGAAGAAGGCATGCTCAACCGGGTAGAGGCGGTCATCCGCGCTTTTGACCCCTGCCTGAGCTGCTCTACACACGCCATGGGCCAGATGCCGCTGCATGTGCAGTTGGTGGGGCCGGGTGGCGACCTGCTGGACGAGGTGCTGCGCGGATGAGCGGCGCGCTGGTCATTGGCTATGGCAACCCGCTTTGCGGGGACGATGGCTTTGGCTGGGTGGTGGCCGAGGCGCTCCGGGCGCACCACCCCCCGGCGCAGGTCATCATCACTCAGCAGCTCCACCCAGAGCTCGCCGAGGCCATTGCCAAAGCCGCCCAGGTGATTTTTCTGGATATTCAGGTGGCGGGCCAGCCGGGGGAACTCTGGCTGACCGCCCTGACTCCGGCGGCGGAGATGGGCGCCAGCGCCACCACGCATCACCTCAGCCCGGCGCATTTGTTGGCCTGGGCAGCGCTGGTCTATGGCGCTGCCCCCCCCGCAACCCTGCTGAGCGTGACCGGAGCCTGCTTTGACCTGGGTGCGGACCTTTCCCCGGCGGTGCGGGCACA
>JAAUUD010000199.1 GCA_012031655.1 Anaerolineae bacterium
GCCGCGATGAAACCGCCTGCCCAGTGCCAGCAGCCCGCCTTCCCCGTGTGCTCAAGAATGGCTATCCAGGTAGCGACCAACCAACGGGCGCAACTTATCCAGCGTCTCGGGCGGCACCCGATTGGGATGGGTCATCAAAGCCCCCTGCAAGGCAGTATGCGCGGGCCAGACCTCATCCTGTACGGCGGCAATGCGCGGCAAGGCTTCTAAAATGGCCTGGCGCGCCACCTGGATGTTGCGGGCGAAGGTTTCCATCACCGAGGCTGCCGAAACATCGGCTTCTTCTGGGTGCCAAACGTCGTAATCGGTGATGTGGGCAAAAACAGCATAGGCAATTTCGGCTTCGCGAGCCAGGAACGCTTCTGGCGAGGTCGTCATGCCGATGATGGAGAAGCCCAGTTGGCGGAACATTTCGCTTTCGGCCCGTGTGCTAAAGCGTGGCCCTTCGACCGTTACAAAGGTCCCGCCACGCTGAACCCTGGCCCCAGCGGCCTCGGCAGCGTCCACCAGGATCGCCGATAATGCGGGGGAGAACGGCTCCCCTACCCCCACATGCCCCACCAGCCCTTCGCCAAAAAACGTGCGCTGGCGTGGCTCCCGCGTGAAGTCCACCAGTTGGTCTGGAATGCAGATGTGGCCGGGGGCGTAGTCCTGGCGTAGCGAGCCGCAAGCGCTCACGGCGATGATAAAGCGCACCCCCAGCGACTTCAGCGCATAGATATTCGCGGCATAGGGGACTTCTGTGGGGGAAAACCGGTGCCCCTGCCCGTGCCGTGCCACAAACGCGACCCGCGACCCGGCCACTTCTGCAATGCGGATGGCATCGCTTGGTTTGCCAAAGGGCGTTCGGATTGCATAAGCCTCTTGCACATCATCCTCAGCGCCGGCGCTATCGCCTGTAGCCAGTGCATACAACCCAGAGCCGCCAATAATGCCGATTTTGATCGGTTCCGCCATTGGTTGTTCCCTTATCCATTTGCCGCGCCAAGTCTAGCGCAAGCCCTGCCGCTTGTCACCTTGGGCTTCTGCTGCAGAGTGCGACGATTTGAGATAAATTAAAGGGGATGTTCTACTCAACCAAGATCACACTAGGAAACCGCCATGGAAGAAAAACCTCGCCTCTCAATACGAGAACGCAGCCCGCTAATGAAGACAGTGGAAGAATACCCGATTGATTTCACCCGTCTTTTCTATATGCTGCAAATCGATCTGGAGCAGCAGATCAACCGCGCCGACCGCAAAGCGCAACTGGTGCTGAGCGCCAACGCCCTCTTTGCGGCATTAGCCACCGGCACCTCCTTTTCCAATCTGAACCTGGACGATCTTTCCACCTCGGATGTTGGCCAGTTGATCCTCCTTACGGGTCTGGGCCTGAGCGTCATTGGCTCAATTAACTATGCGTTGCGCGCCACCTTTCCGTCCTTTATTTCTGTGTCGCCCACACAAGACCAACCGCAGGAAGCGATGCTCAACCTCTACTTCTTTGAGGACATTGCCTCGCTTAGCCTGCCGGATTTCCGCCAGCGCTTTCTGGATTTGAGCTTGCAGGAAGTGAAAGATCACATCCTGGGCCAGATCCATGCCAAAGCGAACGTGCTATCCAGCAAGTATCGACTGCTGCGCCAGGGCATTCGCTTTCTGACGATCTCTTTTGTCTTATGGATCGGAATTCAGTTTCTGCAAAACCTGTTATAAGCCAGCGATTGATGCTCAAAGACCTCAAAAGCCTCGGCCCCCAGGCCATCGCCTGGCTCAACAGCCTGGGCATCTATAGCGAAGCTGACCTGCGCGCGCTTGGCCCGGTGGCCGCTTATCGGCAGCTCAAGCTGGCCTATCCAGATAGGGTCACGCGCAATGCGCTCTGGAGCCTGGCGGGGGCCCTGGCCGGGGTCGATTGGCGGGCCCTGCCACCTGAATACAAAGCGGAACTGCTGGCCGAACTGGAACAGGGATAGTTCAGAGGCGTGCCGGGGAGCCTTCCCGGCACGCCGGCTTCACTCAGGCTTGGGCATTGAATACGCTAACGTGAACAGCCCGGCCTTCCCACAACAAAGCGCTACCGGTCAGGTGAGGATGCGTCAGACGCACATCCTCCCCCACGCCTGCCGAAGGATAGCGTTCCTCCTGGGCTTGTTGAATGACCGCGAGAAAATGCTGCGGTGTGGCGACTTCGGGCGCGACCTCGCCCGGCGTAGCACCAGCTTGCTCCAGGGCATCCAGCGCATAACCCCGCAAGAGCTTACCAAACAGGCGCTGCAAGGTCTCGGCATGGTCAAAGAGGTCCACACCCACCACCATCTGGTTGATGACCACCAGCATTCCTTCGCTGGCAGGCGCCTGGAAAGCCTCCACATAATGCCGCAGGCTGGTCTCCGTTTGCTCGTAAACATCGCGCAGGGCGCCCGTGTTGGAATAGGCAGCGTGGCTGGCCATCTTGCGCGAGACTTCGCCCCAGACTTCGCCCTGCTTGGCGTCAAATTGACGATCCGTGTTCAGGCTCGCTGTGACGTTATGGACGCTCATTCTGCGAAGTTTGAGGTGAGCGGTGGTCGGGCTGGCGGAAAAAGTCCGGCTGGTATAGCGCCAGCGCCCCTGCTCCACACAACTTACGGGAATCTGGGTGGTCGCCTGGGCTGGCACCAGCAAAGACGTATTGAGCACGCGATTCTGCTTGGACCCGACCAGTTCTTCGCCCACCACCAACAAAACGGGCAGCTCACCCTGGTTCTGGACCGCTAAGACGGGCACACTCCCCCCCTCACTCACTTCTGTGACCTGGAACTGCCCTTGCTCCAGCGCTTCTTCGAGCGTCAGGTAACCACGCGGGTGCCCGTTTGCGCCGTGGAGGGGGTACAACGTCATGTTCTGGTGCGTCTGGGCCTCGCCCAGGCGCAAGCGATTCAAGGTTTCTGTGATCTTCGGCATCATCATCCTATCTTCTCCTCGCCTCTCATGGGCCAATACCTTCAGCATATGCCCTGCAGGAGCGATGGTCATCAGGACAAAAGTACCCTTAGGCGCGCAGACATCAGGCGTTCAAAAAACCATGCTCCCCCCGCCTCGGGATACGGTATAATGGCGGCGTCGAGAAACCAATGAGAGAAACACTATGCTTGGGAAAAAAATCGGGATTGATCTGGGCACAATCAACGTTCTGATTGCCTTCAAGAACCAGATCATCTTGAATGAGCCCTCAATGGTGGCGCTCACCACAGGCGAAGAAGAGCTGGTCCGTGCCATTGGCCAGGACGCCCGCGATATGTGGGGCCGCAATCCAGAAGGGCTGGAGGTGATGCGCCCGCTCAAGGATGGCGTTATTGCCGATTATGAAGTGACCGAGGCCATGCTGCGCTATTTTATGCGCAAGGTGCGGGCGCGCGGGGTGCGTGGCCCAGAAGTGATGATCTCCGTTCCCTACGGCGTGACCTCGGTAGAGAAGCGCGCCGTCCACGAAGCAGCGGTGCAGGCCGGGGCGCGGGTGGCTTTTCTCATTTCGGAACCGCTGGCGGCAGCGATTGGTGCAGGCCTCCCGGTGACGACGCCAGCCGGAAACATGATCCTGAACATGGGCGGCGGGGTTTCGGAGGCGGCGGTGCTGGCCCTGGGGAATGTAGTGGTGGCCCACAGCCAGCGCGTGGGCGGTCAACGCCTGGACGAAGCCATCATCGCCTATATCCGCCGCAAATACAGCCTGATCATTGGCGAACCCACGGCAGAGTCCATCAAGATTCAGATTGGGGCGGCACTCAACCTGCCAGAAGACCGCTCCATGGAAATCCAGGGCCGCGACCAGGTGAGCGGCTTGCCCCGGACGCTTAGCGTCAGTTCTAGTGAGGTGGTCGAAGCCATCGAAGAACCGCTGGCGCTCATCGCCAGCGTGGCCAAGCGTGCTCTGGCTGATACCCCGCCTGAACTGGCCTCAGACATCATCGACCGCGGAATTGTACTCACTGGCGGGGTCGCCCTGCTGCGCGGCATGGAAGAGTACATCACGCAGGCGACTGGGGTGCCCGCCTATCGCGTTGATGACCCGCTCATTGCCACGGCGATTGGTGCGGCCCGTGCCCTGAATAACCCCAGCCTGATGCGCGGCAACATCCAGCGGCTCTAGCCTGGGCCTTAGTCGCGGTTCAGGTAATACGTCATGTGCTGCAAAGAAGCCACCGGGTCAATATACTGCACGCGCACATCCGCAGGGACCGACAGCATGGTTGGGGCGTAACTCAGGATAGCCTTCACACCACAATTCACCAGCACATCCGTGATTTCCTGCGCCGCCACTGCCGGAGTCGCGATCATTGCAATCCGCACCCGATATTCATTGAGCACTGCCGGGAGTTCCTGATCATCCCGAATGACCAGACCATTGATCGGCTTGCCAACCTTGACTGGGTCTTTATCAAAAATGCCAACAATATCAAAACCATGTTCGTTGAAGCCACGGTAGTTCACCAGCGCCTGGCCCACATGCCCGGCGCCCACCACCACCACCACCCAACGCTCCTTGAGCTTCAGAATCTGGCGCAGTTGCTCGATCAGAAAGCTGATCTCATAGCCGGTGCCTTGCTTCCCGAAGTCTCCAAAGTGCGAAAGGTCCTTACGAATCTGTGCAGAGCTAATGCCCAGGCGCTCGCCGAGTTCGTAGGAAGAGGTAATCTCCTGCGCTTCGGCAGACAGGGCCTCAAGCGCACGCAAGTAAATAGGCAAGCGCCCGATAACGATATCGGGCGGCGGGGATTTACTAACCATGCACAACCTCTTCTGCTCGCCAGAAAGTGAACGCTATTGTAGCAGAGTTGCAGCAACACAGAAAAGGGCAGCCTCCCCCAAAGGGGATCCTGCCCTGCTGAGGTGGACCCTGACCAGCGTAAAGCTGGGTGCGGCCTACATGTTGAGCGCGTCGTAGCCCGGACCAGCCGAGAAGAAATCATAGTTCGGCTGAATATCGTCCGTCAGGTCAACCACGGTCCCGGCTGCCGGCGTAATCTGCTCTTTGGTATCGTGGGGCATCTGCGCCGTATTGCCATCAAATTCATAGGCAGTGGGCACTTCATCCTCGGTGAAGATAGCTTCGTAGGGGCACTCCGGTATACATGCGCCGCAATCAATACAGGTGTCCGGGTCAATATAAAACCACGGCCACTCTGCCTCCGGCTTACCGCCCACAATGCACTCCACCGGGCAGACTTCTACGCAAGCACCATCCCGCAAGCACAGGCTCGTAATAATGTGGGTCATTCCAGTTTCCTCCTACCTTCCACCGCCAGGGCAACCCCCAAAACGATGATTTATATCCGTTTTAACCTAGGTTAATTATAACGCCTCCCCCCTCGAAAGCAAAGGCATACGCGGAATCCTTAATCATCAGCAAAATGCACTTAATAGTCTGATCATCGGTTGATAAATAAGGGAGAAACCAGACAACGGAGCGCCTTTGATGGCACTCCGTTGCCAGAGTTGGCCTCAGCGCCTAGCCGCGTGCTGCCTGATACAGCTCCGCAACTTTCTCCCAGTTGACCACGTTCCACCAGGCCGACACATAGTCCGGGCGGCGGTTCTGGTAGTTGAGGTAGTAGGCATGTTCCCAGACATCCAGGCCCAGGATCGGGGTCTTGCCCAGCAGGTAGGGGCTGTCCTGGTTGGGGGTTGAGGTCACTTCCAGGCTGCCATCGCTGTTGACCACCAGCCAGGCCCACCCCGACCCAAAACGACCACCCGCCGCCGCCGCAAACTTCTCCTTAAAGGCATCCAAGCTCCCAAAGGTGCTGTTGATGGCCTCGGCCAATGCGCCGCTGGGCTGGCCACCCTGGCCCGGCGCCATAATCTGCCAGAACAGGCTGTGGTTGGCGTGGCCGCCACCGTGGTTTTGCACCGCAGCGCGGATGCTGTCGGGCAGGTCGTTCAGCATTGCCAGAATATCGTCGATGCTTTTGCTTGCAATATCGCTGTGGCCTTCCAGGGCCGCATTGAGCTTGCTGATATACGCCTGGTGGTGTTTGGTATGGTGGATGGTCATCGTTTGTTCGTCGATATGTGGCTGCAAGGCGTTATAGGCATAGGGCAGGGCGGGCAATTCAAAAGCCATCTGGTTCCTCCTCATCAAATCTACACTTATCGTATACCACAGAGTTACACGCTTAGTACAATCCAGTTACATGGGCCAGTTACATGGGCCAGTTACATGGGCCAGTTACATGGGCAGACATCACCCGGCAATAGGAGCCCACCACAGAACAAAGCCAGGGCTGCATAACGCATTGCCTGGCTGTTTGCGTCGGCAAACCGGAACGGTCGGCAAACCGCAACTATAGGGAGTGAATGGGTGCGACTATACGAGAATTATACGCTGATTTGGCAGAATGATCAACCCTGAAATGCATCGAATTGATAACGTTGCGTTATCAGTCATTCAGTCATTCAGTCATTCAGTCAAGCACACACGCTGGCTGGCAAGCAAGATGGCGAGCCGATGGCGCGCTGGTGGCCGGGCCGTACGTGCTCAGGCCGGGATGCGGTAGCGACAAAATGCTTCGTGCTCGGCGATGCTCGCTTCGCGTATCATTGTTGCGCCCAGCAGCTCTTCATAGAGGCTCATTTCGTGC
>JAAUUD010000200.1 GCA_012031655.1 Anaerolineae bacterium
AGCATGCTACGGGCAAAGTTGAAATCGGCCAGATAGATGCTAGTTGGTTCTATAACCTGACCTGGCAGCCCCAGCCGCAAGCGCAGACCCCGCTTAAACAAGCCAATGAAAACGAAACCTGGCTCATCTTGGCCGACCGGCAGGGTATTGGGGCCGCCCTGGCCAAACTCCTGGATCTGCCGCAACAGACCGCAACGCAGGCCGTGACCTTGGAGGAGATGGCCGTGGAGACCATCGATACCAGCCTGACCCGGCCCCTGACCAACGTCCCGATCCTGACGGCTGCACCGACCGTGGCGCCGCCGTCCGCCCCGCACTTCCCGTTTGTCGTTCGCCGGCCGATTTGCTGAAATGCCCCCATGGAACCGCACGCGCACCGCCAGAAGGTCCGCCAGCTGGCCGACGACCTGGCCTGGCTGGAAGACCACCGCGCCTTCCTGGCGCTCAAGGAAGCTCAGAACCGCTTCAAGAGCCTGGCCAGCGCGCTCGGCGAGGCCTTCGAGCCGCTCTGGGAGGAGGTTACGCACGGTGCGCCCATGCCAGATTGGCTGCAACCGCTGCCGCGTGAACTGCGCCGCGCCCTGGACTCTGCCGAAGCCCTGCTCCAAACGCTGGCAGACCCAGCTAGCCTTGAAAAACTGGTGCCCTACCCCCCACCAGAGCGCGCCGCCTGGCTGCGCGAGGCACTCAAGCTGCTGGGGCGGGCGTTGCGGCAACGCCTGCCGGGGGTTAACTACGCCCGCGCCCTGCTCTACAAAGAACTGGCGGCGGTGCCCGGCCAGGCCATGAATCGCCAGTTGGAATATGCCCTGGAGGCCTTCACCGATGCGCTTGATGAACTGCATGACGACCCCTTGAGCTATGCACGGGTGCAGGCGCGGCGCGTGGCCTTGCTGCGCGATATGGCCGGGTTGCCCGGCGAGGACCGCCCGGCGCGGTTGTATCAGGCGCTCAGCGGCTTTGAGGAGGCGCTGGCCTACCTTTCGGAACGGCCTACTGACTATGCGATCCTGCAATTCCACCGCGCCAACCTGCTGCGCGAGCTGGCGGGCCTCAAGGGAGAGCGCGAACGCCGCTCCGCCCGCATGCTAGAAGCCCTGGCGGCCTATGACGAAGTGCTGGAACGCCTGCCGCCCAGCGCCGCCGAACGCGCCCAGGCCCAGACCAACCGGGCTTCTCTGTTGCAGGAAATCGCCACCCTGCCCGGCGAAGATGCCGCGCAGCGCTGGCAAGAAGCCCTGGCCGCCGGGGGGTGCTGCGCTGCGCCTGGCCACCGAACAGGGCGATTCTGCCCAGCAACGCACCGCCCAGCGCCTTCTGGCCAACATCCGCCAGGCCATTCTTCAGCAGGTGGGCAACACACAATTCGATGCCTGGTGGCAGGCGCAGGTCGGCACCCCACAACCCGCCTGGGCCTCTGGAGAACGCCCATGAACCGCCCCCCTGCCTTGCTCCATGCCCTGCGCCTGACCGACGAAACCGGGCGACCTTTGGCGCGCTATCTGGCGGCTTTGCTGGGGGCGTTTGCGCTGTGCCTGGTGGGGCTGGTCCTGATAGGGACCAGTGCTCAATGGGTCCTGTTCGGGGAGCGCATCGAAGGGCGGGTATTTGCCCAATCCCGGGAAGGCAACCAGAGTTTCATCAGCGTGGGCTTTACCCACGCTAGCAACACCTACACCGCTGATTATCCGGTCAACAGTTCGGCAACGCTGGCCTTCACACCCGGGACACGGGTGCGCCTGGAGTTTCTGCGCTTTGACCCGGACCGCAACCGCCTGCGCGAGGGCCGGCTGACCCTGCCCCAGGATGAGATGAGCCTGGTGTTTGGCGCTGTCTCCCTGTTGATGGGGGGGCTGCTCACCGTGCGGTGGGGGTTGCGCCTGGCCGAGCAAGAAACCCTGCTCAGCCAGGTGCAGGCCGCCTTGCGGCGCTCCCAAGCAGGTTAGCCAGTCGTGGCGCCGTCGTCCGCCTGGCGCGCCAGCTTGGCGTACTTGGCCAGCACGCCCTGGGTATAATTGGCCGGGCGCGGCATCCACGATTTCCGCCGCATGATCAGCTCCTCATCGCTCAGTTCCACGCTCAGGCTGCGGGCTTCCACATCCACCCCCACGATATCGCCATCCTTTAGCAGGCCAATGGGGCCGCCCACCGCGGCTTCGGGTGCCACGTGCCCAATCATCAGGCCGCGCGTGCCACCAGAGAAGCGCCCGTCGGTGATCAGCATCACATCGCGGCCCAGGCCCTGGCCCACAATCGCCGCCGTGACCTGCAACATCTCGCGCATGCCCGGCCCGCCAACCGGCCCTTCGTTGCGGACCACCACCACATCGCCGGCCTTGATGCGCCCGGCCTGCACCGCCGCAAAGGCATCCTCTTCGCGCTCAAAAATCACCGCCGGGCCCCGATGGTGCTGGGGTTCATCGCCCTTGAGCTTGACCACCGCGCCATTGGGCCAGGTTGCCGCGCAGGATCACCAGGCCACCGCTGGTCTTGATGGGCTGGTCCAGCGGGCGCACCACCAATTGACCCGGCACTTCCTGGGCGCTGGCGGCTTCTTCGGCCAGGGTGTTGCCTGTCAGGGTCAGGGCCTCCCCGTGCAGATAGCCGCCCTCCAGCATCCGTTGCGCCACCAGCCGAACGCCGCCTGCTTTATACAGGTCGTAGGCCACATATTTCCCGGTCGGGCGCATGTCCGCCAGGATGGGCGTGCGGCGGCTAATGGCTTCGATATCATCCAGCGTGAAGTTGATGCGGGCTTCGCGGGCAAAAGCCAGCGTGTGCAGCACGGCGTTGGTGCTGCCACCGGTGCCCGCGCCGCCGCGATGGCGTTCTCCAGCGCGCGACGCGTGATGATCTGCGAAGGGGTAGTGCCACGCGCCAGGATGTCCAGCATCATCTCCCCGGCCCGGAAGGCGATGTCTTCCTTCAGGCGGTCCTCGGCGGGCACCTCGCCAAAACCAAAAGGCGTAATGCCCATGATCTCGGCCATCATGGCCATGGTGTTGGCGGTGAACTGCCCCCCGCAGGCCCCCGGGCCAGGGCAGGCGCGGTCCTCGATGGCCTTCATCTGGGCTGCGTCGATCTTGCCACTGGCATAGGCGCCGATGGCCTCAAACACGCTCACAATATCCAGCATTTCGCCCTCATACTCGCCCGGCATAATCGAGCCGCCATAGAGCATCATGCTGGGGATATCCAGGCGGATGAGCGCCATAATCGTCCCTGGGATCGTTTTATCACAGGCGGACAGCGCAATCACGCCATCGAGCATGTTGGAGCGCGCCACCAGTTCAATCGAGTCCGCGATGACTTCGCGGCTGATGAGGCTACCCTTCATGCCCTCGGTGCCCATGGTGATGCCGTCCGAAATGCTGATGGTGTTGAACTCAAACGGCGTGCCCCCGGCGGCCTTGATGCCCGCCTTGACCCGCTGAGCCAACAGACGCAGATGAAAATTACAGGGGCCAATCTCGGTCCAGGTGTTGGCAATGCCAATCAGCGGCTTGGCCAGGTCGTCATCTGTGAGGCCAGTGGCCTTGAACATGGCGCGGGCGGCGGCGCGCTCATCTCCGGCCACCAGCGTACGACTCCGGGCATTGAGTGCAGGCCGCTCCGGTGTGCTCGTCATAGGGGTTCTCTCCAGGCTGCTCAAATTTGCTGTATTGTAGCGGATTCGGGCAAGGCGGGCAGGGGTGGCCCTGGCGCCTACTCCCATTCGATGGTGGCGGGCGGTTTGCTGGTGATGTCGTAGACCACCCGGTTCACGCCGCGCACCTCGTTGACGATGCGGTTGGCCACCCGCGCCAGCAGGTCATTGGGCAGGCGCGCCCAGTCTGCGGTCATAAAGTCATCTGTGGCCACCGCCCGCAAGGCGACCACCTCTTCATAGGTGCGGCCATCGCCCATCACACCCACGCTTTTGACCGGCAACAGCACGGCAAACGCCTGAGCCGTGGCATTCCGCAGTAGCCCGGCAATCCGCAACTCGCTGGTAAAGATGTCATCGGCACGGCGGAGCGTCTCCAGGCGTTCCCAAGTTACTTCGCCCAGGCACCGGATGGCCAACCCCGGCCCCGGGAAAGGCTGCCGCCAGACAATTTCATCCGGCAGGCCAAGCGCGGTCCCCACCTCGCGCACTTCGTCCTTAAAAAGGTCGCGCAATGGCTCCACCACGCGGCCCTGCATCCGCACAGGCAGGCCGCCAACGTTGTGATGAGACTTGATGCGCTGCGCGCCGGGGCGGTCCGTGCCCGCGCTCTCGATCACATCCGGGTAAATGGTCCCCTGCCCCAACCACTGAAAAGCGCCCACATGCTGTGCAGCCGCCTCGAAAGTCTCCACAAAAAGCCGCCCGATGGTCTGGCGCTTTTCTTCCGGGTCCGTGACGCCCGCCAGTGCGCTCAGAAATTCCTCGGTGGCGTCCACAGCATGCAGGTTCAGCTTGAGGTCCGTGCCAAAGGTGCGCACCACGGCTTCGGCCTCGCCCACCCGCATCAGGCCATGGTTCACAAAAACCGGCACCACCCGGTCGCCCAGCGCCTTTTGCAGCAGCGCCCCCGCCACCGCAGAATCCACCCCGCCAGAAAGGCCCAGCAACACCCGCCCCTCGCCCACCTGGGCCTGCACGCTGGCCACGCTGGCGTCAATGAAGTCGTGCGGGTTCCAGGTTTGGGCCGCGCCACACAGGCCAATCACAAAATTGTGAAGCATCACCTGCCCATGCACCGTATGCGTTACCTCTGGGTGGAACTGCACCGCATACCAGCCGCGTTGTGGGTCGCCCATGGCGGCATAAGGCGCGCCAGGCGATTTGGCCAGCGAGGTAAAGCCCGCCGGTGGCACCTCCACATGGTCGCCGTGGCTCATCCAGACGCGCTCCTGCGGCAAAAGCCCCTCAAACAATCCGGCGTTCTCCCAAATGGCAAGTTCCGCAAAGCCAAATTCACGGTCGGGTGCTGGGCTAACCTTGCCGCCCAGTTGATGGGCCAGCAGTTGCATCCCATAGCAAATGCCCAGCACTGGCACGCCGCTTTCCAGCACCCAGCCGGGCAATTGGGGTGCCTGGGGCACATAGACACTGGCCGGCCCCCCCGAAAGGATGATGCCGCGAAAATCTGGCACGGCATCCTGCGCATCGGTGTAGAGGGCTTCGTAGGGCAGCAAGGCCGCGTAGACCCCCGCCGCCCGCACCCGCCGCGCAATGAGCTGGGCGGTCTGCGAACCAAAGTCCAGAATGACAATTCCGCCTGATTTGAGCAACATATGCCCCGTTTCCCTTCCCTGCGCCAACTATGCTGGCAGCATTGTAGCGGTTGCGGGGTGTCCACCGCTAGCCTGATGGCCCTGCCCGCCTCGCACGCCAGGGTGCTATACTGAGTCCGCAAGCAACAGGGAGACGAACAGCCAGTATGTGTGGGTTCACCGCATTTGAACCAGAAAACCAGGTCCAGGCGGCCATGGTAGAGGCTTTGCGCCATTGCGCAGGCTGCGAAGACCTGCTATCGGGCGCTGAGGTCGAAGCCCTGCGCCGCAGCCCGGATGGCTGGCTCCCGCTGCAAGCCTGGCTGGACCTGCTCAGCAGCCTGGTGAGTCAACCGGGTGGTTGGGAAAAGGTAGTGATGCTGGGGATGGCCCTGGGCGGGCAATTGTTGCCGCCGGATGCCGCCCAACTGACCCCGGCGCAGACCTTTCGGGATGTCCTGGAGGGCTTTATGGCCCTGCATCGTTTTGGCTACTGGGGCGAAGGCTGGCTCCACCAGATTGATGAGGATACCTTGCGCGTGGTGTTCATCACGCCCTATCCCGATGAGTTGCTCTATGGAATGCTCTACAGTGTGGCGCATAGTTGCCAGCCTGCCACCACCCTCTTGAGCGTGCCGCCAACCGCGCCGCAACGCTGCCCCAACAAAGGCGACCCGCCGCTCATCCTGCAAATCACAGCGTAAGCTGGCTGGGCAGCACCACCGTAAATACAGAGCCTTCGTTCACCAGGCTTTGCACGCTCACGCTGCCGCCCAACAGGCGGCACAGGCGGTTGGTGATCGTCAGGCCCAGGCCCGCCCCCCCCGCCCACCGACCGATGCCATAGCACACGAGCGTCGTCAACACACCCAGCACCACCGCATGCGCGCGCAATAGCAGCATATCCAGGTGGGGCAGGCCCCAGCCGTTGTAGCCCAGCCGGCTGGCGGTGGCCAGCAGCGCTTCGGTGCCTGGACTTACAGCCACAGCCACCACATCGCCGCTATGGCCAGCCAGGGTAAACTCAGGCTGCCTGGCTATGGATCCGTTGGCGGCAATGGTCCACACTTTGGCCGTATCATCCTGACCGGCGGTGATCAATTGGCGGCCATTGGCCGTAAACCTGAGACTGGTTAACCAACCTTGACGGGCCGCAAAAGTTTTCAGAAGCTCCCCGGTAAGGCTCCACAGATAAACCCGGCCATCTTTGCCAACCGCTGCCAACTCCTGGCTCTGGGGATGAAACTGCAGATTCCAGATGGGGCCTTCGGCCCTGCCAGGGCAATCTCCTCCTGGTTGCTGAGGTTCCACAACTGGACAAAACC
>JAAUUD010000201.1 GCA_012031655.1 Anaerolineae bacterium
AAATGTTGACTCCGTGGTAGATCCACGGAATTCGATAAGAATAAATTAAAGAAAAGTTTTTAAAAATATTGGAATATGTATATTTTTGGGGAAAAAATTACTTAAAACATTCCACTTTCAGTAAATCTCGACGATCGATATGTTGAGGAAGGCGATCAGAGTAAGCGGAAGGACGTAGCCGACGACGAAGAATACGTAGATCAGCGTGCTCGTGTAGCGCTCGTCCATGCCGCAGAACGAGAACGCCTTGATCGTCCGCACGCCGAAGACGGGCAGCGTTGGCCCGGTGCCGAGTGCGGCGACGAGGAGGCCGATGTTGCGCTGGCCGTGGGGGGCAACGGTATGGGTTGGTGACGCCGACCCAGGCCACGCCCACGCCCGTAACGCCGGTGCTGCTGAGCACGGCCACACCACTCCCGGTGACGCCCACCCTGGCCTTCACCGCGACGCCCAGCCCCACGCCCATGACCGGGGTGGTGGCTGGCCCCGGCACCTATGACGATAACAGCACCGCGCTGATCCAGGTGCAGGGCACCTGGGAGCCGATTGAGTCCGCCAATGGCTATGGCGGGCGCTACCTGTACAGTGCCGACCCCAACGCCGAACTCAGCGTTCAGTTCCTGGGTTCCGGCGTGGCGGTGCAATACGTGGGCTACCGCAACTTCGGGATTTTTGAGCTGCTGATTGATGGCGTGCTCTATCAGGAAGTGGACGCCTACGCCGCTGGCGGCACCTTTGGGCTAAGCGTCTTCATCCAGGGCCTCAGCCGCAGCGTGGTGCATACCCTCACCATCCGCAACACCGGGCGGGCCAACCCGGCCAGCACGGGCGCCGTTCTGGCGGTGGATGCCATCACTGTGCTGGAATAGCGTTCTGCCGGGCACCTGGCGCGCTGGCTGGGTGCCCCCCACTCGAAAGATGAGTAGCGCATTAACAAGATTTTACGGCCTGTTGAAACCCGCTTAATGCCCGCGCGGTAGGCTTAGCGGCCAGCGTTTAAGCTTGAGTCGCAAAAGAGAGGTTGCAAAAGGCTATGAAATTTCTGCTGATGAGCGTGCTGGTGTTGAGCTTGAGCCTGGGCGGGCTGGCCCTGGCCCAGGATGCTCCCGAAATCCCGCGCGTGCGGGGCACCGAACCCACCGAAGCCGCTGCTGGGGTGGGGCCAGCGATCTGGGTGCACCCCTCAGAGCCGTCGCTCAGCCTGATCCTGGGCACCGATGATGAACTGGGCCTGGCTATCTATGACCTGGAAGGAACCCTGCTGCAATTGCTGGAAACCGACCCCCTGACGGCCATCGATCTGCGCTACAACGTGAGCGTGGGCGGCGATGAAATCGACCTCATTGTGGCCGGGGTGGACGAAGAGCCGCTGCTGTACTTCTTTAGCGTGGATTCCGAAAGCCGCGAAGTCAGCCAGATTGGCGAGCTGGAAGTGGGCATCGACCAGGCCGGGACCTGCCTGTTCCGTAGCGCCGCGACCGACACGCTCTACGCCATTGTGGTCAGCGAAGATGGCGAGCTGGAACAGTGGGCGCTGGACGGCAGCGGCGAGGCCATCAGCGGCGGCCTGGCGCGCGAGTTGGAAGTGGGCGGCGAGGTAGAAGCCTGCACCACCGATGACTTCCACGCCGCCATTTACATCAGCGAGGGCAACGCCGGGCTGTGGCGCTATGGCGCCGAGCCAGAAACCGGCACCAACCGCACCCTGGTCGATTTCTCTCAGGTGGGCAACGTGGCCGCACTGGGTAATTTTGTGGAAGACATCGAAGCCGCGACCGTGCTGGAACTGGCCGATGGCGCGGGCTATGTGCTGGTTTCTAACGAGGCTGCTGGGCTGGTGAACGTCTACGACCGCGCCACCAATGCCTTTCTGGGGGCCTTTAGCATCGCGGACACGGTGGATCCTAACGGCATGGCGGCGGTCCCCACGGCGCTGACCGACGACTTTCCGGCGGGCCTGCTGATGACCACCAACGATGAAACCGGTGCTTTTAGCCTGGTCTCCTGGGCAGAGGTGGCGAGCGCGTTGGGCCTGGAAAGCGACGGCGACTACGACGCCCGCACCGATCTCAGCCGTGATGCCGCCGTGGTGGTGCCCTCTTTAGAGACAGCCCCGGTCCCCAGTGGCACGGATGCCGCAGACGATGCGGCCTTTTGGGTGCACCCCACCGACCCCGCCTTGAGCACCATCATCGGCACGGACAAGACCTCTGGTCTGGTGGTTTATGACTTGGCCGGTAACATCCTGCAAGAGATCAACATCGGCGACGTGAACAACGTCGATGTGCGCTATAACTTCCCGCTGGGCGACCAGCGCGTGGCGCTGGTCAGCGCCACCAACCGCACCACCAACAGCCTGGTAATCTACGCGGTGAACCCCGAAACGCGCCAGCTAGAAGACGTGGCTGCGGGTGAGGTCGTCTCTGCCGTGAGCGAAGTTTACGGGTTCTGCATGTACCTCAGCCCCAACACCGGCGACACCTACGCCATCATCAACAGCGCAGACAGCGGCGATGTGGAACAATACCTGCTCAGCGCCACGGACGATGGTCGTGTTGATGCCGAACTGGTCCGCGCTTTTAGCCTGGGGTCCCAGACCGAAGGCTGCGTGGCGGACGACGAAACCGGCGTCCTGTACATCGGTGAGGAAAACGCGGGCATCTGGCGCTACAGCGCAGAACCGGACGGTGGCGAGGACCGCAGCCTGGTTGATAGCACCGAAGATGGCAACCTGACCGCCGATGTGGAGGGCCTGGCGATCTACTACGGCCCGGATGGAACGGGCTACCTGATCGCCTCGTCCCAGGGCAGCAGCGAATTTGCGGTGTACACCCGCGAAGGCGAGAACGAATACCTGGGTAGCTTCCGCATTGTGGAAACCGATGCCATCGATGGCGTTTCGGGCACGGATGGCATCGATGTGATCAGCTTTGCGCTGGGCGAGGTCTTCCCGAATGGCGCGTTCATCGCTCAGGACGACCTGAACATCAACCCCGTCGAAAACCAGAATTTTAAGGTGGTTGACTGGGCGCAGATCGCGGAGGCGCTGGGCCTGATGGTGGACACCAGCTTCGACCCGCGCAGCGTGGGCGCAGAATAACCCCCTGGGGGCGGCCCCGCGCCGCCCCTTTGCACCCTCCCCATAAAAATGAGCAGGCTATAAGACCCGGCGGGCTGCCAGCCTTCCAGGGTGGCATAGGTTTGTGATGGGGCGCGCCCAGGGCCTCGGAACCCAAGGCCATGAATGGAGCACCTCAGGAGCCACCGGGCCAGGCCAGGGGTCACTTTTTTGTGTTTAGCGAGGCAGGAGCGGGCCGGGTGCCCCACACGGGCACCCGGCCAGCATCAAACGGGGGAGCAGGCTTAGCCTTCCAGGTCGGCCAGGCCTTCCTGATAGACTTCGTTGGCGGCTTCTTCGGCGGCGGCAGCGGCTTCGGCCACATCCTGGCCACCGATGGTGATGTTGGAGTACAGCTCGGTCATGATGGTGCTCACGTCGCTAGAGCGCGGGTGTGCGGGGGCATCCCACAGGCGCAGTTCGGGGTCTTGCAGGGCTTCGCTAAAGCTCACGAACTGGCGGGTTGGTGGCCAGAAATTCCTCGCTGATCAGCGCCGGAACCGCGCTGTTGTAGGGCTGGTACTGGGCAGATTCGGTCCAGATGCGCTGGGCTTCGGGGTCCGTGGCCCAATACTTGATAAACAGCCAGGTCGCCAGGTTTTCTTCTGGCGTGCCCTGCATCATCACCACGCCGCGCAGGAAGGTCGGCAGGGTGCGGTTGCCTTCGGCCCAGGGGGTGGTGGTGTTGATCCAGTTGATCTCCAGCCCGGCTTCGTTCATCGGCCCCTGGATGAAGGGCACGCCCACGCTGCTGCCCAGCGCAAAGGCGTTCAGGCCCAGAGAGAACTCGCCCGTGTTGGCAAAACCGCCGCCTTCGGGGATGTAGGCGCAGTCGTCGTTGTAGAGGTCTTGCAGGTATTGCAGGGCTTGCAGGGTGGCGTCATCGGTCAGCACAAAGCGGTCTGCTTCGGCATCGTAGACCGGGCCGCCAAAGCTCAGGATGAAGTTGTACAGCTCGCTGGCGCTGATGCGCATGGCCAGGCCGCCGTTGGTTTCTTCCAGTTCGGCCACGGCGCAGGCAGCGGCGCGGAAGTCCTCGAAGGTGGTGGGCACGCTATCAAAGCCCGCTTCGGCCAGCAGGTCCAGGTTTACGGACATCACGTTAGAAGAAATGCCGACGGGCCAGGCCAGCAGTTGGCCATCGAAGGGCGCCAGCGCCGGGCGGTTGATGGCCAGCAGTTCCTGGTTGATGAGGGCGCGTTCTTCTTCGCTCAGGCCCCAGGTGGCAGAGTCCGTGTAGATGTCCAGCGGCACCAGCACGCCGTCCAGGTACCAGCCCAGGGCGCGGCCCACGAAGCCGTCACCGGCCAGGTTGGGGGTTTCGCCAGCGGTGATGGCGGTGCTCAGGTTCTCGCTGAGGCCCGGCCCCGCGCCGAACTTGGTCTGCTCCACCGTGATGCCCCATTCGTTGGTGCTGTTGAAGTTCTCAATGATCTGGTCCATGCCGGTTTCCTGGCTGCCAGCCCATTCGTGCCAATACTGAAGGGTCACGCCGCTGGGGTCAAGGCCAGCCAGGGGGTCATCCTGCGCGCGGACGTTCACCACGCTGGCCACCAGCAACGCTGCCAGCACCACACCCAACATCCATTTACGATTACGCATCTTCAAACCTCCATTGCTTTCTTTAGACTCGTTTTCCGTGGCTGCCCTGGCCCTTGTCCCTCCCAGGGGCGCCAAAAAACAACCGCTCGCGAGGGGCGGGCGGCTGTGAGGGGGTAAAGTTGCCTTAGCCCTTAAAGCTCCCGGCGAACACGCCTTTGGTAAACTGCTTCTGCGTGAAGAAATAGAGCACCAGGATGGGCAATATCATGATCACCGAGGCCGCCATTTGCAGGTGGAACTCGTCGCTGGCGTCCGTTTGCACGAACTTGGTCAGCCCAAAGGCCACCGGGCGCCAATCGTCGCTGTTGACCACCAGCAACGGCCACAGCAGCGCATTCCACGAGCCAATGAAGCCAAAGGTGATGATGGTCATGATGGGCGCACGCGAAAGCGGGATGACAATCCACAACAAAAAGCGCAGGTGCCCGGCGCCATCAATGCGCGCGGCGTCCCACACGGTCCTGCGGAATCTGCGCAAAGAACTGGCGCAACAGAAAAATGGTGAAGGCCGAGGCCATAAACGGCACCGTGAGCGAGGGCCAGTTGTTCAGCCAGGCGCCCGCCTCCCCCAAGAGGCTCTCGCTAAAGCGGTTGATCCACACCACGGTCAAAAAGTTGGGGATGAGCGTCACAATATCGGGGATCATCAGGGTGGAGAGCATCACCGCAAAGAGCACCTCTTTGCCCCAGAAGTGCATCCGCGCAAAGGCATAGGCCGCCGGGATGCAGAAGAGCAGCAACCCGCCCACGGTGATGGCCGTGATGCGCGTGCTGTTCCACATAAAACGGGAGAACTGCGCGGTTTCCCAGGCAGCCTGATAATTGCTGATCACTGGGCTGGCGGGGATGACCTGCCCACGGATGATCTCGGTATTGGTCATCAGCGACCAACTCACCATCCAGAGGAAGGGCGTGATGGCCACCACCGCGCCCAGGCTCAGCAGGGCGTAGCTGGCCACCTGGTTCCAGCGAAGGCGGCGGCGAGCACGCGGCACCCTGGCGGCGTCCGTTGGCGCTGCCACCAGCCTACGGCTGACATCAGCCATAAAAGACCCTCCTCCCGGCGGTGCGGTTCATCAGCAGCGTGAGCACCAAAATCACCCCGAACAGCACAAAGGCCATCGCCGAGCCATAGGCCAGGTTGGGGCCGGTGTCGCGCGTGATTTCTTCGTAGATGTAAAGGTTGATGGTATCCACCGATTGGTAGGCCCCCGGGCGGCGCAGCAGGAAAATCTGCGTGAAGGCCTGAAAGGTGCCAATGGTGGCAATGAGCATCAGGAAAAACGTGGTGGGCGAAAGCAGCGGCAGCGTAATATAACGGAACTGCTGCCAGGTGTTGGCGCCATCAATGCGGGCGGCTTCGTAATTGTCTTGCGGGACGTTGCCCAACCCGGCCAGGAAAATCACCGTGCTGTAGCCCGCGTAAATCCACACGTTATATAGATGATGACCAGCAGGGCCAGGCTGGGGCCGCGCAGCAGGGTCGGTACATCCTGGCCCAGCAACACCGTTAGCACCCCGTCCGACTCGCTCAGCCAGTTTTGCGTTTCCAGGCCCAGCGCCTCCAGCAGGCGGTTGATGGGGGAGTTGTCGCTATGGCTAAAGAGCAGGCTAAAGACCACCGAGGTCGCCACAAAGGGCGTGACATAGGGCATAAAGTACACCACGCGGAAGAACGCCTTGCCCTTTAGGTTCTGGAAGAGCAACACCGCCAGCCCCAGGCCAAAGATCAACTGCAACGGCACAGAAAACACGGTGTAGATCACCGTCACCACAAAGCCGTTGTAGATGGTCGTCATCCCCGGCGGCCACGGCG
>JAAUUD010000202.1 GCA_012031655.1 Anaerolineae bacterium
AAACGAGTCGCAGGCTCACGGGTTGGGGGAGCTCAGCGGGCGGTGGTTGTGAAAAGCGTCCAATGCGGCCCAATGCGGCTTCGATTGCACGATCCCGTTCCGGGTCGCCCGTGGACTGTGCGAGGCGATAGCGTTCGATGGAACCATCCGGCCGCACCCAGATCCTTACGCTGATCGAATAGGAACCGCGCCGGACGTCGGACTCGCTCTCCAGAGAGTCAAGCACCTCGCCCTGATGACATTGGCATACCACGCCAGAGCGCTGCCGCCTGTTGAGAGCAGATCGCGGCCGCCTCGCCTTGCGACCAGACCGAATCCGTCGCCACCGGCTGAACCGTCGGCATCCAGTCCCAGCTGGTTACCAGGGGGCGGTGAATCGGTGGGCGACTCGGGCGGTGCTTCGGGCTCCGGCAGATCCACATTTTCCTCTGGCGGTGGTGGCGGCGGTGGTGGCCTTTGCCCTGCCCATCGAGCGCACCGACCCCAAAGAGACAGTCCGCTTTATTGGGCTGCTGTTGGGCGGCAGCGTGATGATGCTGGTTGGCTTTCTGGATGACTGGATGGACCTTTCGCCGCTCAAAATTTACCTGGGGCAATTGATGGCAGGGGCAATCAGCGTCCTGTTTTTGATCTTCATCGAGACGTTCAACAACCCCCCTCACGGGGGGAGATGGTGCCGCGCTTTCCCTACTGGCTCACGGTGACGGTTTCCCTGTTCTGGGTTGGGTTGATGATCAACACCGTAAACTTTCTGGATGGTTCTGATGGGCTGGCGGCGGGCGTGGTGGCGATTGGTGCGCTGGTCATCTTCATCCATTCCACCTTTAACCTGGAGCAGGTGAGCGTGGGCTTGCTGCCGCTGGCGCTTTGTGGGGCCGTGCTGGGCTTTTTGCCGTACAACTTTCACCCGGCGCGAATTTTTATGGGGGGCGGGGCGTACTTCCTGGGCTATGCCATCGGGGTGATGGCCATCATCGGTGGGGCCAAGATGGCAACCATCCTGCTGGTGATGGGCCTGCCGCTGGTGGACCTGGCCTGGCAGGCGGGCAGCCGCCTGTTGCGCGGCCAGAACCCCATGCAGGGCGACCGGGGCCACCTGCACTTTCGCCTGATTGATGCGGGGGTCTCGCCGCGCCTCATCGCGCTGGGCTACTATGCCTTTTGCGCCCTCTTTGGGGCCATTGCCCTGCTGATTGATAGTGAGCTGTACAAACTGCTCACGCTGGGGGTGATAGTGGTGCTGGTGGCCCTGGTCTTTGTGGTGATTAGCCTGCGCACGCCGCGTCCTCTGGCATCAGAGAAGGCAGCCGAATGAGCGAGACGCCCCTGGCGGAGCCTGACGCACCCCTGGGCGAGGTCGAGCAGCCCGCCCCACCTGTCCCTTCATCGCTCCCACGGGTGATGCTACGCCGCATCCTGACGCGAGGATATTGCTGGTGCGGGTGTGGGCTGTGGCTGGTGCTGCTGTTGATGCCGTGCGCCTTGGTGACCCTATTGGTTGAAAACGAGATTGTGGTGCCCCGTAGCGACCTGCCAGAGCACGAGTTTCGCCTGTTCTTTCTGGATGGCGCAGACGAGCGCGGCTTTGGCCTGGCCCGAGGGAGCGTGGTGAAGGGCGGGGAGGAGGCTGGCGCCGTTTGCGTTCGCACGCAGGTGGACTATCTGCTGTGGGAAGGAGAAGCCAGCGGCGCGGATTACTGCAACTGCTACGAAGCCATTGAGGGCACTTGGGTTCCGACCCTGGTGGGCGGTAACGCGCGTTGCGAACCCCTGCCCGTAGCGGAATAAAAAAGCAGTGGGCCCCCTGCCCGCTGCTTTTGAGGGGGTGCGCGGCGCGCATGGGCGCCTACACCACGGAGATTGGATCGGGTTGGATGCGGCCCAGGTAGCGGTCCAGCAGATCGGCCAGGCTGGGGTAGCGGAAGTTTTCTTCACCGTTCCAGACCTTGACCGCCCCCAGCAGGCCCAGCACCAGCACGCTCAGCGGCAGGGCAAAGCTGGCCAGGATGAAGACCGGATAGGCCAGGGCCACCAGCGGCGCCAGCAGCAAGCCAATCACCACCACGATGAGGATGAGCGAGGCGATCAGCAGCACGATCCAGACGGCAGTTCCCGAAGCCAGCAACAGCAACCAGCCAAAGGTCCCCAGCACTTGCAGGGCCAAGGCTTGCCGTGCATGGAACTTCACCAGCGCGGATTTGTTGCTGTAGTATAGGTAGATGCCCCCCGTGAAGAGGATTGGCATCACCCACAGCCATTCCATGCCGATGATCGCCATATGATGGCTACAGGCCCCATCAGGTGGGCCAGCATCGCCCAGAAGCGCGGTTGCTCCAGCTCTGCAGAGGCCCGGCGTTGCGGCGTTGCCTCGTTCTTGCGCTTTTCCGGCTGACGCACCGTCACCGGCACCTCGACTTCCTCATTGGCGTATAGCACGCGGCTTTCTAATTCTGACATGATGTGCCTCCTTCATTGACCCTTGTTATGCATCATTACGCAGGTCTTGCCAGGAGGTTACGCCGCGTGTACCTAAATACGCCAGTTGGCTTAGGCCAGCGGCTAGCTCAGGAAGTTGCGATAGTCGAACACATCCAGGTATTGCCAGGTCAAGGCACGGATGGCCGCCTGTGTTTCTGGGGACAGCTCGTTGGCGGTGGCGCGGTTCACCTCTGGCGTGACTTTGCGGAGGGTCCCCCAGGGGTAAACCTCTTCCAGCACGCTGCTATTCCAGGTAGGTTGCTTCAGCGAGTCCGCTGTGGGGTCAATGCCCAGTTTCTCGCACAGTGCGCCGAGCGTCCCCTGCGGGTTAGCCATCACGTCCTCAATGCGCAGCACATGCACCCGTTGAGGATATTTCTCTTGAAAGTAGAGGGCGTAATATTGGTTGAGGGTCCAGCCGCGCATGTAATCTTCCACACTCAGCGGCACCGGGCGCTTGCTGGTGTCGGCATAGGCGGACCAGGGATTGCGCACCACATGCAAAACCTGGGCATTGGGCAGGGCGTTCAGCAGTTTTTCTGTATCCACCGTGAAGATCGGGCTATAGCCGATGTACCAGCTTTCTTCCCCAGTGCGGCGGTAGTCCTTCCAGGCGTCAAACGTGGCGCGGAAGAAGGCCGCCAGGTTATCGCCCCCGCTACGCCCGGTCTGCTGCACATAGTTGATGTAGTGGTCGCGGCGCTCGTCGTCAGAAAACTCGAAAGGCATATGCTGAAATTTGCTCACATGCGGCGTGCGGGCACGGACTTTGCATTCTTCGTCAATGATCGCGTGGTAATCCTGGGCTGGGGTGGCATCCAGGGAAAAAACAGGGAAGCGATACTTGACCGGAAAGAGCGAGGTCATGGCATCTTGCACCAGGCGGGTGCCCACCTGAGACTCAAAGGGATAAACAAAACACTGGGGGTGCCCATCCAGAAAGCGGTGGGTGGTGTTCCCGCCGTTTTCGTACATTGCGCCCAGCATCAGTAGCCGAATGTCATTGCTCATAAGGTTCCTCAGTTTCTATACCTTGATTGCGAAAAAGCGCCTGATTGTAGCACGGCGCAGCAAGCCCAACAGCAGGTAAAGCAGCAAAGTGGCTTGCAGTGCTGCCACAGCCAGCCAATAGAGCGTCCGTGCCGCTGGCTGATAGTCCAGGCGGATTTGATAGGTGCCAGGGGCCAGGGGCAGGGCGATGTTCACCTGGTTAGCACGCCAGAAGGGGCGCTCGGCATCGTTAACCCGGAGCTGCCAGTTCGGGTCATGCAACTGATGCAGCACCACCCACCCCGCCTGGGGCACGGCCACTTCGATGGTAAAGCGATTGTAGGCCCAGCTCAGGAACTGAAAATTAAATGGCTCGGGTGTGGCTGGGGTAGGGCCTGGGTCTGCCAGGGCCTCGGCTGGGGCGGGATGATCGTGCACCAGCAGGGTCCAGGCCAAGCGCGGCCCAGTGGTGGGGTCATGCACTTGCCCCGCGATTTCGGCGGTTTCGGGTGCGGTTTCGACCTGCGCCAGCGGGAAGAAGGTGAGTGGTGCATAGCCATAGGCGACCTCGCGCCAGGCGGGGATGTCATCCAGCAGCTCGGCAACAATGCCGGGGACCAGGTAATCGTTCTCCGGCCAAAAGTCGTTGGGCACCGGCATGTTGGCGGCCAGGCCCCCACCAAAGCCCAGCCCTGCCTCGCCCCCGAGCCAGGGCTGGCTGAGGCGCTCCGTAATGGAGCCTGGCAAAGGAGCTTTGATTTCGGTCCAGCGAAATTGCGTAAAGTGATGATCCAGGTGGTTGGCTTGCCAGAAGTAGTTGCTTAGCTCTGCTGCCAGCAGGACCAGCAGCGCGATTTGGACGCTCTGGCGCAGGTAAGCGCGGCGCGCCAGGCCAAGCCGGGCCAGGAGCACGCTGTTCGCACCCAGCAGCAGGCAGAACAGCACCCAGGCTTCGATGGTGCGTGGGTCGGTGCGGGTGTCTGCCCACAAAAAGGCCAGGGTTAGCCCCACACCCGCCCCCACTGCCAGGCCACTCCACACCAGGTTCAGGCGTTGGCGCAGCACATCGCTTAGCGACATGCGCAGGAGGCGATCTAACGCGCCTGCGCTTAGCCAAAGCACCGCAAGTTGCCAGAAGTGGGTGTAGAAGTGGAAAAAATGGCGAACACGATCGAGAAAAGGTGTTGCTTCCCACAGGCGCAACAGCGGCGGCGGCGCCAGGGCGATGATCAGGGTGCCCACCGCCACGCCTAGCAGCCAGACTTCACGACGGCGCCAGGGCAGCAAGGGCAGGGCGGCCAACAAAGGCAACACTAACCCGCCCAGGTAGCGCAGGTAGTGCATCCGCTCAAAGTAGGCTAGCCCCTCTGGAAGCGCCCCGGGACTTGGGTTAAAGAGCCCAAGCACGTAGGCGCTGGTTTCGCGAGTTATGTCCAGTGCGTCATAGGCTGTGTAAGCCTGATTCTGGGTACCTGGCCGCACATAAGTTGCAACTTCCGCTGAGGCTTCTGCCAGGGTAGCACCCCAGAGCGCCGTCGTCAGCACCAGCGGCACAGCGAGCACCAGCGCTAGCCCGGGTGCCCGGCGTGCACCCCGCCAGGGAGTGATCAACGCTGCGCGCACCCGTTTCGGATATAAGAAAGCGAACGCGCCCAGCAGCAGCAACGCAAATGGCGCGTTGTATACCGTCCAATAATTGGCAGAGGCGATCTGAATGAGCAACGCGCCCAGCACCCAGCACCCGTGGGCCAGGCTTGGGCGTTGCAGGTAGCTCAGAAGCGCTGCCAGCAAGAAAAACAGCGTGCCAAATTCCTGAAAGTAGAACCATGCCCCCTGCCATAGCCCAATCCCAGACAGGCTATAGACCAGGCCGCAGAAAAGCAGGGTCAGCCGTTGGCGGAACAGGAGGCTGCACAGCAGCAAAAAGCTCCAGATGTTGAACAGGGGAGCACAATATAAGTAACGGTGATGTATTGCTGGTATTCAGCAAATTGCCAGCCAAGTTGATCAGCCAGCCAGACGCCTTGCGCCCACAGCATAAACACCAGGTGCCCCTGCGTGGGGGCCAGCGGCGAAAGCAACGCCTGCGGATACTGTGCATAGCCGACCCCCTCAGCGGGGTTCCACCAGGCCAGGTCGCCTGATAAGCGCATGGCGTGCATGTTGGTGGCAAAAAAAGAAGCACCCTGGTAGATGTCATGGTTGGGCACATAGCGGAGTTGCACAAAAAAAGCGTGGTCGAAGCTGACCAACCGCAAGCCCAATAGCACCAGGGCCAATATCAGAGCAAACCCTGCGCGTGACCTCCACACTGCCTGGATGAACGCCACCAGCACCCTAAAGCGTCTCAAATCCATAGAAAAGCAGCTTTTCTCGGGCGGTGGCGCGCCGTGCGTGCGCCGGGAAGGGAAAGCCCAGCGTGACGCTCCTTGGAATGGGTTCAATGGCAAAAATCTGGTTGCCATAGTCCCACAGCAAGCTGCCCAGCACACGTCCGTTGTTCAGGTCTACCGCGTGCAGGCCGCACTGGCTGGTTTCGACCTCCAAGCCGGGGGCATATTGCCGGAAACGCGGGATCACGCGGGAGGTGCCCACAAAAGCCAGGTTGCCATGAAAGGCCAGGCCGCGCGTCCAGCCTGGCAGCTTGAGTAGCGGCACGAAGCGGCCATCTTCCACCCAGCCAAACTCGCCATAGCCGCTGTTATCCACCCAGAGCTTGCCCTGGTGCAACCGCGCCGAATGGGGCCGCGTTAGCCCACGAGCGTAGACCTCACGCGTGGCGCCAGAGAAGAGCACGCCGCGTCCATCCACCGGGAAGTTCTGATGACCAGGCCGCCGCGCCGACAGGTGATCAATCGAGGCGGAAAAAAACGAGTCCTCCAGGCTGGCCCCAGCAGCGATAGAATTCAATTGCAGGTGATTCTGGCCAAAAACGGGTTGGCCATCCCGCTCGATGCAGCGCGGATGCCAGACCCGTGGGTGGTTGCCGTCTTCCTCCAACCGCACAATAGCGTTTTGCCCAACCGAGTTGGCGTGCAACTGCCCGTTGATCAGGGCCAGGTCGTGC
>JAAUUD010000203.1 GCA_012031655.1 Anaerolineae bacterium
CAAGCACCATTTATCACCCGCTTTAAGCCCCACAAAGCCATATTCGGGGCGAGGGGTTATCAGGTCGTTCCCACGGCTTTTGGTGAATTGCAAAAATTCATCCGTTATCAGCGCGCAAACTGTGTGTATGCCTGTGTCATTCTCACCTGTGTGGCAATAGCCATCACGATAAAAGCCTGTTTTGGGGCTGCTGCAACAATGCCCCAATGGCTCACCCAACACATTATGTGCTTTTTTCCCCGTATCCATAGTTTTTGCGCATAGATGATCTCATCGACAAGCAACAGATTGCTCATTATCGCTCCGCTTGCGTAGGTGAGGCGATAAAAAGCATAAGAAGAGCTACCCGCCACATACAGCTAGCCCGTTGTTTTTGCTTTATATTGGCAGTAATCCTGCACCGCACAGCGCGCACATTCAGGCTCTCGCCCACGTTCACGCTGTCGCCATCCACCTGCACATCGACCACTTCCACGTCTTCCCAGGCATCCTTGACGTGCTCTAGCCAGTTGGCAAAGCCGCGCCCGGTCTTCAGGCCCGCGTCGGTGAGCTTGGTGTAGCGTTCGTAGGCGGGGTGGTAGTAGCGCTCGTAGTATTCCTTCAGCATCCGATCCGTGGAAAAGAAGGCAGATAGCTCGATCATGCTATCTTTGACCTTGCGCAGCCACTCGCGCGGGAGGCCATCGCGGCCCCGGTTGTAAAACATCGGGATGATGTCCTGCTCCAGCACGTTATAGAAAGCCTGAGATTCGATTTCGTCCTGGGCGTCTTCGTCGCCGGGGTTGTATTCCTCGCCCATGCCAATCGCCCAGCCCACACGCGGGTTATAGGCTTCGGCCCACCACCCATCCAGGATGGAGCAGTTGAGCCCGCCGTTGTAGATGACCTTCATGCCGCTGGTGCCGCTGGCTTCTTTGGGGCGGCGCGGGTTGTTCAGCCACACGTCCACGCCCTGCACGGTGTAGCGGGCGATGGTCATGTCGTAGTTTTCCAGAAAAACAATGGCGTGCCGCAGGTCGGGGTCGGCGGCGGTGCGCGCAATCTCGCGGATCAGCTCTTTGCCGGGTTGGTCGTGGGGGTGGGCCTTGCCCGCAAACACGAACTGCACCGGGCGGTGCGGGTCGTTGACCAGCCGCTTGAGCCGCTCCAGGTCGCGGAAGATGAGGTTGGCGCGCTTGTAGGTGGCAAAGCGGCGCGCAAACCCGATGGTCAGCGCATCCGGGTTCAGGATTTCATCCGCGCTTTCGACCTCCGAAGGCGAGGCCCCGCGCGCCCGGAACTGCTCGCGCAGGCGCTGGCGGGCAAAGCTCACCATGCGCTCGCGGCGGCGTTCGTGGGTGCGCCACAGTTCCGCATCCGGGATTTTCTCCACGCTCTTCCAGACTTCGGGGTCGGAAGACTCGCTGCGCCAGCGCGGCCCCAGGTAGCGGTCGAAGAGGTCGCCCATCTCGCGGCTGATCCAGCTCTGGACGTGCACGCCGTTGGTCACGGCCCCTACCGGCACTTCATGCTCTGGCACATCCGGGAAGAGCCACTGCCACATCATGCGCGAGACCTCGCCGTGCAGCTGGCTCACGCCGTTGGCGCCCGAGGCAAACTTGAGCGCCATCACCGGCAGCGAGAACAGGTCATAGCCGCCCATTTGCTCGCGGCCCAGGTCATGGAACTCGTCGCGGGTGAGGCCCAGCGCCTTCCACAACCACGGGAAGTGCTCGTCGATGAGGTCGTAGCCAAAGCGCTCCAGGCCCGCCGGAACGGGCGTGTGGATGGTGTATACACACCCCGCCGCCAGGATGTCCCGCGCTTCCCAGAAGCTCAGGCTGGGGTTGTCCTGCATCAGTTGGCGGGCACGCTCCAGGGCCAGCAGCGCGCTGTGGCCTTCGTTCATGTGCACCACCGCGATGTTCAGGCCCAGTTGACGCAGCACGCGCATCCCGCCGATGCCCAGCAGGATTTCTTGCCGGATGCGCGTGCGACGGTCGCCGCCATAGAGCCGGTCGGTCAGGTCGCGCAGCTCCTGCGAGTTGGCCGGGTGGTTGGCGTCCAGCAGATAGAGCTTGACGCGCCCCACATCCGCCACCCAAACGTAAGCCGTCAGCGTTTCGTCCGCGATGAGCACCTGCACGGTCATGTGGCTGCCATCGGCATTGGGCACGGGCTGCACGGGCTGGTTGGCGTAGTCATTGATGGGGTAGGATTCCTGCTGCCAACCCGCCGCATTGAGGTATTGCTCAAAATAGCCTTCCTGATAGAGCAAGCCTACCCCCACCAACGGCAGGTCCAGGTCGCTGCGCTCTTCATATGGTCGCCAGAGAGCACCCCCAGGCCGCCAGAATAGTTCCGCAGGCAGGCGGTCAGGCCAAATTCCATGCTAAAGTAGGCGATGTACGGTGCCTTGGCCGCCCCATAGTGGGTGCGATACCAGGTGTTCTGGTCGTTCATGTAGGTCTGGAAGTTGTTCCAGACGGATTCTAGCTGCACCATGAAGGACGGGTCTTCCACCAGGTGGTGCAAGCGCTCTTGCTTCACCAGGCCCAGCATCCAGACCGGGTTGCGGTTGCTCTGGAACCAGAGTTCATCATCAAAACGGCGGAACAGCGCAATCGTATCATGATCCCACGACCAGCGCAGGTTATACGCCAGCGTTTGCAGTCGGTCAAGCTCCGGTGGCAGGTTCGGGGCCACGGAAATACGCGCAATTGGTTTAATCAAAGCACAGTCTCCTGCTCATGAACGAGGTTCATTGCCCAGGAGAATAACCAAAAGCGCGCTACTTTGCCAGCCTAACCCGCCCACCCCTAGCCCAATTTGATGCGCGGGTTCAGCACGGCATACAAGAAGTCTGCCAGGAAGTTGGCCACCAGGATGATGGCCACCGTCACCATGACAATCGCCTGGATCATGGGCAGGTCGCGCCCGTTGATGGCCCCGATGAGCAAACTGCCCAACCCTGGGAAGCCAAACACATATTCAATGACCACCAGCCCGCTCACCAGCCAGCCAGTGCTAATGGCGATGACCGTCACCGTGGGCAACAGCGCGTTGCGCAACACGTGCTTGATGATCACCACCCAATAGGGCAGCCCCTTGAGCGTAGCCGTGCGAACATAGTCTCGCTTGAGTTCCTCGATGACCCCGGCGCGGGTCAGGCGGGCGATGTAGGCCAGCAGCACCAGCGTGGCCGCGATGGCCGGGAGCCACAAGCTGGGCAGCATCTCGCGGAAGGAGGCATCCGCCCGCACCGCCGAACTGGAGGGGAACCACCCCACCTGGCGCGCAACCGGGTTATCCGCCCAGCGCAGCGCCACCGTGTTGATGAGGAACAAGCCGGTCACGAACTCTGGCAGGCTGACCACCGAAAGCGAAAACACCGAAATGATGTTATCCGGCAGTTTGTCTTCCGTCAGCCCGGCGATGATGCCCAGCAGCAGCGAAATCGGCAGCGAGATGGCCAGCGCCACCCCCGCCAGCCGCAGCGAGTTCGTGGCGCGCTCCGTGACCAGTGCGCGCACGTCCTGCCCCCGAAAAGCATAGGACTCGCCCCAGTCGCCGCGCACAAAGCCCCAGCCCCAGGCCAGATATTGCATGGGCAAGGGATCATCCAGGCCCAGTTCGGCTTCCAGTTCGGCCACCGCCTCGGCGCTGGCCTCGCGCCCCAGGATGACCCGCGCCACATTACCCGGCAACACCCGGGCCAACGCAAAGATGAGCAACGAGGTCAGGAACAACGTCAGCGCAAAAAACGCCAGTCTCCGAGCAACAAAACGCGCCATCGCGGGTTACTCGTAGACTCGTGCGGCCAGCATGATGGTCGCCAACGCCTGCCAACCCCCGGCGCCCGGCACCCCCTCGCCGCGTTGCGCGTAGTAGCCTTCCATATCCCCCACCCAGGCGGCCATCGCCCCCAGATAGCAGCTCAGGTCGTCATTCTCCCACTGGGCCGGGTTCTGTTGAAGGTCTTGCTGTAGCGCGCGCAAAAAGGCGCTAAACTCCTGCCAGGAGGCAATCGCCTCGGCCTGTTGTTTGAGCTTCATGTACGTATCCTTACCGACTCCCCATCATGGGTCGTCGCGAACTTCCAACTTTCCTGTTCGATCTCCGCTTCGGTTGCCATGCGGCAGGGCACAGGCACCTCGGCCAGGCGGAAGACCTGCAAACGCCGATTATCTAAAGTGTAGAGTTTTCCTGCACGCTCAACAAGGCGCATCGGGGCACAGCAGTGGCCCCGAGCTCGCCTGCACAGAGCGCCTGGGCCAGCTCCCCTAGCGGCTGTCCATTCTTGAAGGTGGCTCGAATGCTCTCTGGAGAGAACCGCACCAGAAACGGGTCTAGGGTCTCTGCCATAGGTTTTTTAGGCGCTCCTCAAGAATCGCTGCTTTCTGAGGTGGATGTGCCCGGCGCGGGCTGGTGCTGGGCCCCGCCCGGCGTGCGCGTTTGCAACACTTCCAGTTCGTCCGGCGGGATGTGGCAGCGAATCCAGTTTTCGTTGCCGTCGTTGTGCCAGGGCGGGGCCTCGCGCTCGCAAATCTCGCCCAGTTTATAGGGGCAGCGGGTATGAAAGCGGCAACCCCTGGGCAGATCGCGCGCGCTGGGCACTTCGTCGCGCAGGCGGAGCGGCTCGGTTTTCTGGGCAGGGTCCGCCACCGGGATCGCCGAGAGCAGTGCTTCGGTGTAGGGGTGGTGCGGCGGCGTGAACATATCGCGCGCGTAGCCCGTCTCGAAGAGCTGGCCCAGGTACATCACCGCGATGTAGTCCGCCAGGTAGCCCACCACCGCCAGGTCGTGCGAGATGAACAGATAGCCGGTGTCGTTTTCGGCCTGGAGGCGCGCCAGCAGATTGAGCACCGCCGCCTGCACCGAAACATCCAGCGCCGAAACCGGTTCGTCGGCAATCACCAGGTCGGGTTGCGAGGCAAAGGCGCGGGCGATGACCACACGCTGCTTTTCGCCGCCGCTCAGCTCGTTGGGGTAGCGGTCCGCATATTCGGCGCGCAGGTTGACCGCCGCCAGCAGGCGCAGCACCTCGGCATCCACGGCACGGCGGCTCAGCCCGCGCAGGGTCACCAGCGGGCGGCGCAAGGTCTGGCGCACGGTCATGTAGGGGTTGAGCGAGTTTTGCGGGTTCTGGAAGACCATTTGCAGCTTGGCCAGCACGTCTTCGCTGCGCTGGCGCACCGTATCCCGCACAGACAGCCCCAGCAGCTCGATCTCGCCGGAAGTGCGCTCCGTCAACCCGATGATCACCCGCGAGAGGGTGGTTTTGCCGCTGCCGCTTTCCCCCACCAGGCCCAGGGTATGCCCCCGTTGGATGCTCAGGTTCACGCCATCCACCGCACGGACCGGGCGCGGGGCCTCGCCACGCAGGATTTCTGGCAGGGTGCGGCGCACCGGGAAGTGCTTGGTCAGTTCCATGATGCGGGCCAGGTTTTCGCGCGCTTCGCTATAGTCGGTTTCGGCCAGGCCGCCTTCCACCTCCGGCACGGCGCTGATCTCGCCGCGTGCGATCTCCTGCCAGCGGTGGCAACGCACCATGCGGCCCGGTTCGGTGGTCTCCAGCGCAGGCTTGACCTCGTGGCAAAGCGGCAGGGCCACCGGGCAACGCGGCGCAAACACGCAGCCCGGCGGCAAGCTCCGCAACGAGGGCGGGTGGCCTTCGATGGCCGGCAGCTTTTGCGTATATTTGGTCAGGCCGGGGCGCGGGATGCTGCTGAGCAGGCCAATCGTGTAGGGGTGGACGGTCTCGCCATACAGCAAGCTCACGTCGCTGTCTGCCATGATCTCGCCGCCATAGAGCACCAGCACGCGCTCGCAAAGCTGCGCCACCACGCCCAGGTCGTGCGTCACGTAGAGCGCCGCCGAGCCAACATCGTTGATCAGCTCGCGGATCAGGTCCAGGATCACCGTTTCGGTGGTCACGTCCAGGCCAGTGGTGGGTTCATCCAGCACCAGCAAGCGCGGCTCGGTGAGCAGCGCCATGGCGATGACCACGCGCTGCTGCATCCCGCCGGAAAGCTGGTGCGGGTAGCGCTCCAGCACGTTTTCGGGGTCCGCCATTTGCACGCGGCGGAACATTTCGATGGCGCGCTGCACGGCGTCGTGGCGGCTCAGGCCCAGGTAGCGCTGGCCGATCTCGCGCATTTGCGCCCCAATCCGCATGGAGGGGTTGAGCGCAGCGCCGGGGTTCTGCGGCACCAGCTTCAGGTCCTTGCCCCAGATGGGGCGCATCTCGCGGCGCGAAAGCTGGCACAGGTCGCGCCCCATAAAGCGCACACCACTGCCGTCCTCAAAGCGCCCATTGTCGTCCAGATAATTCATCACCGCCTTGGCGATGGTCGATTTACCGGAGCCGGACTCCCCCACCAGGCCGTAAATCTGGCCGGGGGCAATGTGCAGGTGGAAGTCGCGCACGGCGGGCAACCACCGCCCATTGATCTTGTAGCTCACGGAAAGGTTGTTGATCTCCAGGCTGGGGTTGGTCATGCGGGGGTCCTCGTCTGGGA
>JAAUUD010000204.1 GCA_012031655.1 Anaerolineae bacterium
TCTCGAGTGCGCGCACTCTAGTTGCGGGGCAGGGGGGCGGTCACGCGGATTTCGACAATGCCCTGTTCGCGGGCTTGCTGCAACAACCGCGTGATCTTAACGCGGGAGGTGTTCAGCTTCTCCGCGATTTCCTGGTGAGTCAGGGCGTCGTGATAGTACATCCAGGCGGCGCGGATCATCAGTTCCTGGCGGGCATCAGTGGCCATGCCGGGCATCCTCCAGCACCTGGCGGACCTGCCCGGCAGCGGTGTTCAGCGCCTCGGCAGGCGTTTGCTGATCCATAAAGGCAGCGTAGACCGCACCGTAGAGCGCCCCCAGAAAGCGCCCGGTTTCGGGACGAACCGGCAGCATGGCGGCGCGTTCCAGCATGGTTTTCTGAGCCGCCAACCAGAAGACGCGCGCTTGATGCTCTGGGCTGTAGCTGCTGGCACGCACCGGCTCCCGGCAAAGCGGGTAATCTGCTGGTCCAGCGTGCTGTCCAGGCTACGTAGCAGGGTGTTCAGCGTTTCGCGGCGGCGGCCAGCAGGCAGGTTAGCGGGCAGTGCGATGCTCCAGGTGGCGTTCCAGGGGTGCGGGAACACCCCAACCTGGTAAGCCCCGTGCGCGCGCTCCCCAAAGATGGGCGCCGCCTGGCCTCCCCAACTGGTGGCCATGGCCACCAGGCCGTTTTGCAGGGCGCTGGCAATTTCCGCATTCCCGTAGGTGTGCGTATCAGTCGGGCAGAATTCGCGCAGGGCGCAGTAGCGCTCCAGGGCAGCGATCCCGGCTGAGCTATGGAAAGCGGGTTGCTCGTCTGCGTCCAGCAATTCGGCGCCGCCTTCCCAGAGGAAGGGCAGAAAATCCAGAAAAATCTCGCTGGGGTGCGCTTTGAGTGCCAGCCCGTAGCGTCCTGGTGGGCGATGTGCGGCGGCGGCGAGTTCGTGGAGGTGCAGGGTAGACACCGTCGGGACGCCCTCTGCCGGGAGGTTCACGACAGCCGGATCATAGAAAATCAGGTGGCCATCCGAAAAAAGCGGCAGCAGGTACCAGGTTCCCTGGAAGTGTGCTTCGGTTTGGACCAGCGGCAGCAGGTCATCCCGATTATAGGCAGCTAGCGCGGATGGGTCGGCGCCTTGCAGCGGTGCTAGCTGGCCTGCTGCGGCCAGTTCTGGCAGCCAGACGTGACCCGGAATGCAAACCGCTGCGAATGGGCTTGCTGGAGCGGCCAGCGTTGCATCCAACCGGGCGCGATAGTCTGCCCAGGGGATGATTTCCAGGGCGAAAGCGGGGTGCCCCTGGAGCGCAGCCAGGGCGGGGTCGTCCGGGGCCAGGAGAGGGAGTGCCATGGGTAAAATCCTTTGATTGCGATCAAATGTTTATTGTTGAACAATAGTACAACCCGCATTATAGAGTGAAACCCGCCTGGCTGTCAAAGCAGAGGCTTTGTATGGACATTTTCGGTGTATGCCTAGAATTTGTAGAGAAAAAGTTTAACGGAAACGCGGGTTTCGTGTATAATAGAAATGAGAACGTGATGAATGCCTCTGGGCGGGGGTTCAAGACTATGCACAAAAATACCATTCTCATTATCGAAGATGAACCGCTCTTGGCTGAGTTGTTAGCGGCGCTGGCCGAGCGACAAGGCCTTGTTCCCTACCTGGCGCCGGATGGCGTTGAGGGACTGGCGACTGCCAAAACCATCGCGCCGGATGTGATCCTGTGCGACATCAGCATGCCAGGAGTAGATGGGTTCGCCGTGTTGCGGGCCCTGCGCAACCACCCGCGCACGCAACATACCCCGGTCATCATGATGACAGCCTATTCTGAGGAATATTGCGCGCAGGACGCTGCCCGGCGCGGCGCGGATGCTTTTTTGGTTAAACCTTTTATGATGAACCAACTGGGCGAGACCATTGCCGAGGTGCTGGCGCGCTATCGTCGGGCTGTGTAGCGCGCCCTTTTGATGCTCAGGACTATTGGGCGCCCCCTGACCCAGGATGGCAGGGGCGCGACCTTCTTCAAGGCGTGAGCGCTACGCTGGGCCTAAAGCTGCTTGCCATACCAAACGACATGCGCCAGGCTGTTGAGTTCCTGCCAGCCCTGCTGGTGCAAGGTCGCCGGTAGCGCATCCATCCGGGCGCGCTCCAGCCGGGTGCGCACGCGCTGATATTTGGCATCTTCGGCCAGGTGGGTGAGCGCAGTCACCAGCGCATCTTCCATGGCTTCGCCCTGCCAGCCTGGGTGGATGGCGAAGGCTTCCATCACGAATGTATCCTCGGTCCACTGGGTGCCCAGCCGTTTATGGACCAGCTCAGTCAGGCGCGAAGGCTTGTTTGGCGAGGCATAGCCCCAGGCAAAGCCCAGCACGCGCTCTTGCTCGTCCACGGCCAGCACCCCCAGAAAGCTATCCCGCAGCGCATGCTGCACAATCACTTCGCGGCTAAACCCCGTGGGCCCTAGTTCGGTTTCTGGCGCTTGCTGCACCGCATAGGCATAGGCATAGAGTTCAGCGGCGGAGTCCAGGTATTGCCAGTGGAATTCCACAATGCGGGGGTTGGTCATGGGCGGACTCCTTCAGAAATGGTTGCATCGAACGATTCACAAGCTTAGAGCATCGCCAGCCGCATTATTATACGCCCTGTTTTCATAGAACCGCGTTAGAAAGCCTGCGGAAATCGTCCAACTGAATCACCTGCCCTGCCTGGCGAGCGGCTTCTGCCGCAAAGGCCAGCAGGTGGCTCTCCAGCGAGACGCGCGCGCTGGGTTGGGCGGGGTCTGCCTCCCCGCGCAGGGTTTTCAGGAAGGCGCGTACCAGGCCCGCATCGCCGCCGCCGTGCCCATAGTGATCATCCGTTTGCAGGGGGAGCGCCTCCACAGTGCCCGCCAGGTGATCGTGCAGGTGCAGGTGTTGTGCGGCCTTCCCAAACGTGCCATAGAGCGTGGCGCGGGAGCCATCCAGGCGCACCGTGCGGCAGTCTTCATCGCTGTGACCGTTTAAGGTGAGGGTGACGCTGGTCTGATCCGCCAGCCACATCGACACCACCTGATGATCAAGCACATCATTGTCGCAGTGATAAACGCAGCGCCCGTAGGGGCTGGTTTCCAGCGCAGCGCGGCGCGCTGCGGCGGTCGGTGCAAAAGTGAGCGCATTTAGCCACCAGAAGTCCCCCGCCTGGGCATAGCGTCGGGTGGCTTCAAAAGGGCAGCTTTCTGCCACCGGGCAGCCATCGGTGCAGCGTAGTGGGGCGTTGGGCGGGGCATTTTCTGGGCGGAAGTGCGCCAGGCTGCCGAAGGAACTCAGCGCCACAACGGGTTGTTCCAGAATCCAGCCCAGGATGTCGAAATCGTGGCTGCATTTGGTGAGGATAATCGGCCCGGCGCTGGCCTGTTCGCGCCAGTTGCCACGCACATAGCTATGTGCCATATGCCAGTAGGCCAGGTTCTCGCGGTGGTCCACGCTGATGATCTGGCCCAGGCGGCCACTGTGCACGATCTGGCGCAGCGTTACCCAGAAGGGGGCATAGCGCAGCACATGGCAGATTTGTAACAGCTGACCGGCGGCTTCGGCAGCCCGGACCAGCGCCACGCTTTCCGCCAGGACCGGCGACATGGGTTTTTCCAGCAGGACCGGGTAGCCCCGCTCCAGGGCGGCCAGCGTGGAGGCATAGTGCAGGCGATCCATCGTGCAATTAAAGAGGGCTTCGGCCTGGCGCGGGCCCTCCAGCAAGCGTTGCCAATCCGGAAAGCACGCCGCATCCGGCAGGTTAAAGCGGGCGGCAAAGGCAGCCCGTCGGATTGGGTCTGGCTCCGCCACCGCCACCACGCGCATTTCTTCGGGGTGGTCCAGCGCGTAGCGGGCGTAGGCATGGCCGCGTAGACCCGCCCCCCACACAGCAATCGGAATTGGTGCACGAGCAGGCATGTCACCCTCCTTAACATGATTTGAACGAAGTGTAATCCAGCGGCGCAACGCTGGCCAGGGGGCCATTTCGGCTTGCATCTGGGCCGAAACATGGGACAATCAGGCAAAAGTGGCGCTGCCTGGCGGCGCTCAACCAGAAAAAAGACGCAAAACGCATGCACGAGCCAATTATCATTATCGGTGCCGGGGTGGGGGGCCTGAGCGCGGCCATCCAGCTCGCAGCGGCGGGTCGGAACGTCAGAATACTGGAGCAAGGCCCAACGGTGGGCGGCAAAATGGGCGAAGTCGCGCTGGATGGCTTTCGGTGGGATACCGGGCCATCGGTTATCACCATGCGCTGGGTTTTGAGGAGTTGTTCCGCTTTGCAGGCGTAGAAATGGAAAATACCTGGACCTGCGCCGTGTGGACCCGCTTACGCGCTATTTTTGGGCGGACGGGGTGCAGCTCGACGTGACCAGCGACCTGGCGCGGATGCTGCCCCAGATCGAAATGCTGGACGCGCGGGATGTCGAAGGCTACCTGGCGTTCCTGGCCAATGCAGCCCGCCTGCACCGCATCACAGGCGATGTGTTTATCTATAGCGAGCCGCCCTCGCTGGGCAGCTTTGCGGAGGTCTCGCCGCTGGACGCGCTGAAGGTGGACGGCCTGCGAACCATGAACCAGGCCATCAGTAGTTACGTGCGCTCGCCTTATTTGCGTCAGTTGCTGGGCCGTTTTGCCACGTACGTCGGCGCTAGCCCGTTTCGCGCCCCGGCTACGCTCAATGTGATTGCGGATGTGGAGCTGAATGGCGGGGTCTGGTATCCGCGCGGCGGCATCTATAGCATTGCCCGCGCCCTGGAACGCCTGGCCCGCCATCTGGGGGTGGAGATTTTCACCCAGGCGCCCGTGCAGCAGATTCAGGTTGAGGCAGGGCAGGTGGTCGGCGTCACGACGGCGGATGGAGCGCGGCACCCGGCTAGCGCGGTGGTGGCCAACGTGGATGTGGCGACCGTGTTTGAAAAGCTCCTGCCGCCCGAGGTGACCTCCCCGCGCCAGGTAGAACGCTTGCTGGCCACGGAGCCCTCCTGCTCCGGGTTTATCCTGCTACTGGGCGTGCAAGGCGTGCATGATCACCTAGCGCATCACAACATCTTCTTTTCAGAAGATTACGAAGCCGAATTTGAAGCGATCTTCGGCCAGGGCCAACCGCCGGACCAGCCCACCATCTATCTGGCCATCACTGCCAAAACCGACGCAGACCATGCCCCCCCGGAACATGAAAACTGGTTTGTGCTGGTCAATGCCCCGGCGGCAGATGGGCGCTTCGATTGGGAGGCCAACCGTCAGCGCTACCGCGACCTCATCCTGGACCAGCTAGCACAGCGTTTTCGCTTGGATGTCCGCAAACGCATTGTGACTGAGCGTAGCTACACGCCGCACGACCTGGAGCGGCTGACTGGCGCACGGCAGGGCGCGCTCTATGGCGCTTCGTCCAATAACCGTTGGGCTGCCTTCCGCCGACCCCACAACCGCTCAGCGAGCATCAAGGGGCTATATTTTGCGGGCGGGACCACCCACCCCGGCGGCGGCGTCCCCATGGTGACGCTTTCGGGGCGGGTGGCGGCCAAGCTTTTGCTAAAGGATGGAGAGGGGTAGGGCGCAGTAGCGCCTATTGGGGTGGCGTCACCTGGGTGAGTTCCGCCAGAACCCAGCCGGTTTCCAGCCCTTCGCCATAGTAGAACTCGTACCAGGGGTTGTCGTTGCCATCCACGCTCAGCGAGATGACCTCGATGCGCGCGCCTTGTTCAATTACTGTGAGGGTGGGGTTCTCGGCGCCGGGACCGGAGCGCACGTTGGCCGCTTCTACAGTGAGGTACCGCACGGCAATCGCGGGTTCACGTTGCAACCGGAGCGTTTCGGCTTCGATGCGCTCGGTATAGCGGTTCAGGCGGGTGTTGAGCAGGTCAATCCGCTCCACATATTGGTCGGCATTCTCCGGGTCAAGCTGGATAGCCAGCACAAAAGCCACCACTTCCTGCAAATTGCTCAGCAGGCTGATCAACAACACGTTCAGGCGCAGGCCACAGCTCGGCAGCGCTTCGGTTTGCTCCTCGTAGCGTTGGCGCGCTTCAGAAAACGTGAGCAGGAAGGTCGCTAACTCTGCTGGCGAGGCGCTGTCAACCTCGCCCAGTTGGGCGCCGAAGGTTTCGAAGTCTGCCTGGGCGTCCGACAGGTAGCCGGGCGGCAGTGCGCAGGGGGCCTGCCCCCGCGCCACAGGGGGCGGCAGGGGCAGGCTCAGCAGCGCCAGGCAGAGCAGGCTGCTCAGGACGTGGCGCATCATGGCTTAATTGCCAGGCTCGGGCGTACCTTGCGGCGATGGGCTGGCTTCTGGCGAGCCGGTCTCGCTGGGCGAGGGTGTGATGGTGGTGGTTTCGGTCGTTGTGGCCGTCTCGGTGACGGTGGCTGTTTGCGTTACGGTTTCGGTGACCGTAGCGGTGGCGGTGCCTGTCTCGGTGGCGGTGACTGTGGGTGTGGGGGCGGGGGTGGCGGTGGCGATGGCAATTGGCGCAAG
>JAAUUD010000009.1 GCA_012031655.1 Anaerolineae bacterium
ACCCGCAAGGACTTTCCGGCACTGGTACGCGCGTTTCATGATCACCTCGAAACCACCCGCTTCAAGTTTGCGTGGATCGAGAAGTATGTGCCACCCATTTTGTTAGCTATCTAATTGATTTGTCCATAAGCTCTGGCTCTTCCAATTGCGCGTCTTTCGAGAATTTCTTCGGGGCTGCCTTGCTCAAGATCATATGCGCCAAATGGACGGTCCTTAAGTACGAAAGGATAAATCCAAAATACAAACATATCCGCAATATATTCGTTTATAAATGGATCGCCGCTTAGTTGGTAGCTGCCTTGTCGGTAGTTCTGACGGTACTCCTGCTTGACGGGAGTCTCACGAGTGCTAGTCAACCACTCCGCTTTTTCCTTAATAGATTCCCCTAATCCAATCGGAACAACTATTGGGCCAAATTGATCCGAAAATATAGTGAGGTCTAAGGTTTCGAGTCTCTCGTACGTTTGGATCATGTATGATTTCGCCTCATTTAACATTGCTGGATTATTTCTTTTCTCCAGCACACGCCCTAGTTCATGGACTACCACAATCCGCCGTTCATCATCGCTTGTATCCAACTGAGTAGCGCCTGCTTCATACCACTTAACTAAGTTTCTTGTGTCTGTCAATGCAGTACTATTAGGGAACTGTGCGTCATGGCCACCTACGTATCGCAGTTCAAGGTTAGGAAATGCCTTTCTAGCTATGATATCTCTAAGAGCGGACTCAACCCGGGCAATAATATTCGGATGTTTGGTCCAATCAACGAAAGGTTCGCCTTTGTATGTGGCTCCACAAGCAACTGTAAGGCGGATACCATTACTTGTAAAGGTATTGAGTTCGAGGCTACCAGGCTGACAGGCGCTTGTTTGTCGACATACTTGAACCGAGTCTTCAGGCAACTTACCAAACATCCCAGTCGGGTCCACAAGATTGACCGGATTGACATACACATACCGATTGCCCAGCTCCAGCGGGTCCTCGCTGAGCCAGACGCCCAGCGCGGGGTCGTAGTAGCGAGTGCGGTGCATAGGGGTAGTGTAGCATGGTTTTTGGGGGCGCGTGCGCAGGCCCGAGCGGGGCAGTGAAGAGGGGCAACCGGGAATTACCTCAGCTTAATGAGGGCCGTGGCAGAGCGTTTATGAAGAAGATTGACTGTACACAACATACCTAGGACAGAGATGGGTTGAAAACACTGGCCCACTCTTTACCAAAGTAGTTTCCTCCTGAGGAAGCGCATCTCAGCTTCCCTTCGGAGGGGTGTTGAAATCGTTCTTACCATAGGGAACCGCTGTCTGCCCTGCCGATTATGCCAAGGTTCTCGAACAGAGCTGCTGCGCGGTCTGCTTGCCGCGCTACGAAATATCGTTAAGCCAGAACAGGCCAATTCACTTGCCTGAAGGCATGGAACCGCTTAAGCAAAACATAGAAAGGGAAAAACGCGATGGACCCGATCAGTAAAGCACAAGCTGCCATCGCAGTACTGCATCGCTATTTTGTGTCTAACTTTTTGGGTTCACTACAGTGTTTTATGATCGCAGCGGGGTGCAGGCGGCATTGAACGCCTTCGGCGATGCCAACACGCTGCGCGAGATCGTCGCTGAACTGAACACGGCGTTGACGGCAGCAGAGTATAATGAACGGTGCCGGGAATGATTCATTAGGACAAAAGTTCTTAGTATGCTTGTTCTATCAACAAAGTAGACCATAAGTTTTTTATATTACTAAATTTAGTACCGCATCGCATGCTTCGGCGCAGCGACGGCAAGTGGGTCAACAAGCGCAACGACAGTGACCGGGCTACCAGCGTTCATGATAGGCAGAGCGATGCACAGAACGCGGCGCGACAGAACTTACAGAATCAGGGTGGGGGGGAACTCACCGCAAAGGGACGCGACGGGAAAATCCGGAGCAAAAACACGATCAAACCGGGGAACGATCCGAACCCGCCCAAAGACGCGGAACACTGACATCAGGTAGCGCGATGCTGCTGAAACGGGTGGGCGGGTGTGATGTGTGGTTTGAGCATCTGCGGCCCGTTTTCTAATTGAACAGAGCAACCAGAAAAGACATCTATGCCGGACGAAGCCATCTTTAAGCAGGAAGAAATCAGCGATTTACCGGATAGCTGGGTTTGGGTAACTATCGAGGATATTGCCTGAACAACCAGCGGTGGTACACCGTCTCGAAAAGTCCCTAAATACTATAATGAGGGTCAAAGCCTTGAACTCGTCGGGCGTCCAGCCATTTATCGTGATGAAGTACCGGGTGCCTGTTTTACGAATACGCTGGTACGTTTTCAGGGATCAGAGTGTGTTATTCGAGAATTTGCGCTTTTGGTTTTTCGATTCTATTTGCGTAGTGGAACTTTCCAGAAGATTGCAAGATGGACAACCAGCATTGCTCACTTGGGAGCAGGGCGATTTGCTGGAATGGCGTTTCCGTTACCTCCTCTCGATGAACAAATGAGGATTGTTAACGAGTCGGATAGAGTGTCCAGAGTAATCGAATATCTTGAAGATGTCATCGAAAATGCTATTCGGAGATCAGAAAGAATGCGCCAATCCATCCTGAAAGAAGCATTCGCCGGGCGTCCGTCCCACAAGACCCATCCGATGAACCGGCATCCGAGCTGCTGGCGCGTATCCGTGTGGAGAGGGAAAAGAAATCATGAGCGGATTCACCATCACTTCCGATTGATCTACCTGTCGATGGCCTGCGGACGTTCTGTGAACGGTATCCGGTGCGGCGGCTGGCGCTGTTCGGACCGCCGCTGCGTTCAGATTTCACGGCGGCATCTGACGATGATCTGCTGGTGGAGTACGAAGCCGGGGCACGGGTCACGCTCCTGGATATGGCACAGCAGGAAATCGAGTTGAGCACGTTGATCGGGCGTAAGGTCGATCTCCGCACAGCGACCGAACTCAGCCGCTACTTCCGGCAGCAAGTGCTTGATGAGGCGGGGACGCTATATGAGCGCGATTGACGACAAAACCCGCCTGCAATACATCCGCGCTGCGGCACAGAAGATCAGCTTCTTCACACAGGGAAAAGATCGCTCATCGCTGGCAGAGGATGACATGCTGCAACTTGCGCTGGTGCGACTGGTCGAGATTACCGGTGCAGCGCGAGCGCCATCGCGTCTGAGTCCTTGCCGCCACTGACCGAGACGAGCAGAGCGGCATCGTTAGCGAGTGCATGCCGAATCTCGTCGGGCAAGATCAGGTTATGCGGAATCGAAACAGCCCCCACACGGGGGGCTGTGGGGGGTGGTTGGGTTGCCATAGATCACTCTTTAAGCTGTGGCAATGATGATGTGGGTATCCGACAAAAGCACGACCGCGATTGTCGGATGTGAGGCGCGCAAGTGCGTTATCATGTGCTTGAACATCGGAACAGAGGAACACCGACATGGACACGCTCAGGCAGTTCAATCTCGCCATGCAGTACATCGAAACGCATCTTGAGGATGACATTGATTTCGATAGGGTGGCGCAGGTGGCGTGCTGCTCAGAGTATCACTTTCGCCGCCTGTTTGCTTCGCTCTCCGGCATGAGCCTGAGCGAATACATCCGGCGGCGGCGGCTCTCACAGGCCGCGCTGCATCTGTGCCACACTGATGATCGTGTGATTGATGTCGCGGTGAAATACGGGTACAGCTCTGCGGATGCCTTCACCCGGGCCTTTCAAGCGCTGCACGGCGTCACACCGAGCGAGGCGCGTTTGCACGAGATCACTGTGAAGGTGTTTCCACCGATGACCTTTCAACTTACGATTCGTGGAGGAGAGCCAATGGAATATCGGATTATCGAAAAGCCAGCGTTTCATATCATCGGCGTACACAAGCGGGTCAAGCTGCAATATCGCGGAGTGAACCCGGAGATTGCCGAGCTGTACCAGTCATTGACCGAAGCGGATATTGAGACACTCGACAAATTGTGTGATGCAGAGCCGCGTGGCCTGCTGAATGCATCGGTGAACTTCAGCGACGAGCGGACCGAAGGCAGTTTACTCGATCAGTATATCGGCGTAGTGACGACGCAGCCACAGTCCACAGACAAATGGGCGGTGCTGGCGGTCCCAGCTTCGACCTGGGTCGTGTTCACGTCGCGCGGGAAGTTCCCGGATGCGCTGCAAGACATCTGGGGGCGAATTTATGCCGAATGGTTGGCGACTTCGGGTTATGAACTCGCAACCGGACCCGAACTGCTGTGGACCGAAACCGATGATTATGCGGCTCCCGACTTTCACGCCGAGATCTGGATTCCAGTCGTGAAAAAGTAGTCCAAGCTTAAGAATGCTTATGGGCATGAACGCATCGAGGATGTCCTGCGGCAGCAGCTCTGGTTTCACATCAGACAGCCAGGTATCTTTGCGAAAGCTGTAGCCGGTGACCGCTTCGATGCGGCAGTATTCGCGGTAGGTATCGGGGTTGTGTACCGCCGTTAAGAGAGTCACTCATCCGCTGATATGTCAGGCTCTCGACTCATTTCGAGAGCCTTTGCAGATAAGTCAACCAGCTTTTGGCGCAATTCGGGTGGTTGCTTCACACGTACGCGAAAGGGTGCGTAGAGGAGTGTGTAAGCCAGCCACTCCAGGTCTGAAGTATTCCGACGCAGGATAACGGTATCACTAACCTCTTCGAGGATGCCATCCGCCAGTGAAAAGACGGACTGTGCAGTTTCCAATGTTGTGTACAGGATGATCTCAACGTTGTACACATTGGGGGTCAGGGCAATGGACTTCAGAACATGTTCCAGTGGATTGATCTCCCTGATCTTCTCAAACCGATCCGTTGTTGGAAGCACCTCATGGATGCGATCCAAACGGAAGGTACGCAAGTCGTCTCGCAGATGGCAATACCCCACCAGATACCAGTAGCCCTCGTTGTAGACAAGAGCATAGGGATCAACGATGCGTTCGGTCAGCGTACCCTGCCACGAGCAATAAGTTAGCTGGATACAATGTTGCTCGTGAACAGCAGAACTCAACTGGACGACAAACTGATTGTGAATCAGTTTCGGTGGTTGCATCATGTAGGCACTGGGATTGAAGACGATAGCACGCCGCAAACTCTGAATACGCTGAAATACAGCTTGGGGTATAACCCGCTCCGTTTTTGCCAGCGCCCCTTGCACGGCTACAGCATCCACTGGAAAATGAAATGTCTGAAGTGCGATCAGACCCAGTGCCAATGCAACAGCTTCTTCCTCTGTGTAAAGGAGTGGCGGCAGGCGATGCCCACGCCTTAGTTGATATCCACCATCTGGCCCGCGCTCCCCTTCGATAGGAATACCCATATCCTGAAGGTTGGTGATGTATCGGCGGATCGTGCGAACATCGACTTCCAAACGACGCGCCATTTCTGCACCACTTATGTGCCTATTGGATTGTAGAAGCTCTAGAACGGCAAGTAGACGGGTTGTGGGGGAATACATGATTTTTCCTTACTTATCAGGGCGAATAATGTCCTAAATGCGGTTTATATTCAAAGTATCGCACGTTATGTGTGCTATAAACCACATTCAAATCAAGAGGAGAAGGACATGCGACTTGATCACGTTAACCTGACCGTGAATGATGTTGAGGAAGCCAGCGCGTTTCTGAAAAAGCACTTTGGGTATACGGATGCCTTTGACGACAATAATGCGGACATCAGTGTTCTGGCAGGGGAAGATGGAATGCACATCAATCTCATGCGCGGGAATAATCCGACCTACCCAAAGATGTTTCATATTGGGTTTGATGTTGGAACGGAAGACGAGGTGAAGGCGGTTTACGAGCGCCTGACCACGGACGGCATCTCTGCACGACCGCCCGCTAACTCCAACTGGGGATCATTTACGTTCCATTTCACATGCCCAGGCAGCAATTTCATAATTGAGGTCGCCTGCGAAACAGGCAAAAGCAGCACGTATGATCACAGTAGCGGGATGCACTATATACAGCGTGTTCCCAAAGATTACGGAAGTGTGACACCTTACATTATTGTGAGAGGTGTCATTCCATTCATCGAGTTTTTGAAGCAGGCATTTGATGCCGTGGAAAGAGTGATCGGTACTAACGAGGACGGCACAATTGGACACGCAGAAGTCTGGATTGGCAACAGCGTCGTGCAAATGTTTGACGCAAAGCCGGATTGGCCCGATACGCCAGCTTTTCTGACCTTGTATGTGGAAGATTGTGACACCACGCACCAGCGAGCATTAGAGGCGGGTGCGGTCTCTATCACCGAATTGTCTACAAGTGCGTGGGGTGATCGCGGCAGTCGTATACGTGATCCATTTGGGAATATCTGGTGGATTCAGACTCATATAGAAGATGTGGCCGATGATGAAAGTGCGCGTCGAATGCAGAAAGAAGCATACCTTAGAGACATGGAAATCGGCGTAGAAACCCTTGATCGTGAGCTTAAAAGCCGAGTCTAGCGGGCTGACAACCTCATCCCCAGGCAGCAATTTCATAAATGAGGTTGCCTGTGCGGTTGAATCAAGCCAGCCATAGGGCAAATACAGGTAACGTCTTCCTTCTTTAAGATGTCCAATACACTGGACGACAGCTTGATTGACAGAAGTTATTGTCCAGTGTTTGCGTTATACCGCTCTCAGGTAAGCTTCCAATTCCTGACGGGAGATAGATTTGCTCTGAATCACCAGGTCATCGGCATTGGCAAATGTCAGGAAGGTGGTGATCGGTTGGCGGTGCAGCAGTTTGTAGACGTAGCTCCCAATCACGGTTGCCTGCCAGTCGTTGACCAACAGTGCCTGCTCCCCTGCTTCGATCAGTTCGACGCGCTGACCGGGCAATACTCGCTGCGTGCGCGTTTCTACGCGCCCGGCGCTGGGCGGTTTTTGAGTCGGGGATATGTACCCGGTCAACTTCCGCAATCCCGTTGATCTGAACCGGTATGGGTATGCGGCGGGCAATCCGGTGAACGCGTGGGACCCGAGTGGGTTGTTCATGGAAAGTTCCTTGGTGCGCTCTGTTACCGGTGCGGTTTCACAAGCACTTCGACTCTTCGCGCGTGATCCTGAGAAGAACTTTGGTTTGCTGGTTGGTCTCATTGGCGGTGGCTTCGCAGGGCTTACGGGGTATTGGTTGGGAGTTATGGGCTACAATCTCATCATTAAACAAAAGGCTTTTGCAAACAGGCTGGAGGGCTTTGAATGGGCAGATGCGATCAAGAGCATGGCAATAGGCGTGGTAACGGGCGGATTGACGGCTATATTGACTTCTCGCATGAACATTAAAGGGTTCCTAGGGTTCTTTAGTGCAGCATCACCGATAGCATCAATAGGCCTCGTACTAGAAAACCTTACGTCTGGACGACTATTTGACGATGCTAGCGAAGATGAAGTTAGGCCGCTCCTGGAGTTACTCATGGATAATGCGGTATTGATGACATCTATGGCTGTTGCTTCTGCCGCAAATAACTTTTCTCCGAGTTTTAAACGCATAATGGTGATTGTTGGCATAGCAATTGATGCGTTTCTCGCTGCCATAGATACAATGTTTTCCAAAACGATTGATAATCCAAACTAAGGGAGCTTGTATGATCGAAACTCTAATTCAAGACTTTGTTTTGGCATGTCTTACATTGCCTGTAGTCTTCCTTCCTCTGTATTTACTGGCTGGATTATTTATGGCTACAAAGACTTCCAGTTGGGATCGCCAACCAGAGAAGCACTACGACTTTGTATGGCGAGTTCACGCGTTCGCACAACAAAAATCATGGTTAAAGGCTTGGTTCATGCGTACTTACGCAGTTTTAAATTCTCCAGGTCAATGGAAATATCATAAACCTGAAAAAGAGGATGATACTACGTCAACAGGCCGGAAGATATTTAAAGTTTTTCTTTATCTTTATGTAGTAGCCCAGGCTGTTTTCTTGTTTACAATTAGTGCAGGATACTATGTTCTAGGTACCGTTTTGCCTGACGACATCGTTACTCAAGTGTTACACTTGCTTTTCCTAGTATTTATCTTACACGGGATGATGCAAGTCGTTCAGTTATTGTTTGCTATACGACGAATACACTTGTCCATGCTCGCTGAGGAAACGCAAGATCGCAGTAGCTGACCGACGCCGCCGGAACCATCACCGACACCTACGCCTACACCGCCTTCGGGGATCTCTACGCACCGACGGGCACGACTCCCAACCGCTACCTCTACACCGGCCAGCAATTCGACGCGCTGACGGGGCAGTATTCGCTGCGCGCACGCTTCTACGCGCCGGGGAATCCGGTGAACGCGTGGGACCCAAGTGGGTATGTGGCATTGCTGTCGAACAGCACTCTCTTACATTCAATCAGCGGCAACCTAGGTTGGCATGCTTTACACGCGCAAGGCAGTAATGAAATTCCTTGTCGACCACATATTGGTGAGATCATTTTCAAGTAGCGCAGGCTATATTTCGGGGGTTGTCGCATACTATTTCTTTACTGTGTACTCTGCAGCATAGGCTTCTGCTGTCTGGGTGGCGTCGTGCGGTTCGGGATGGGATCGCTCCCAGGCGATGACCCGCCGGATGGCTTCTTCAGCATGGGACTCGCTCACTGCTTCTATCGTCTTTGTCCCACTTGCGTGGGCATCCAGGCGCCTCAGCCAAGCAACGGGCACGATGTGCTGGCCCAGGCCCGGACGCTCATTCAGCAGAAGCGCTGGGATGATGCTGCGATCCTACTCCAGGGTATTGCCCACCACCCCACCGCTCAGCAATGGCTGACCAAAATTGCTGAAATTCGGGTCAGGGCTTGACACGGCCACTTCCCCCCCGCCTGAGGCCCCCAAAGCACGTATGCGGGGCCTGAGAGCCTCTTTTGCTGGCGCCCTCAGCGCAACAGGTTGAGGCCGATCAGGAACAGGACGACCAGCACCACGCGGTTAAAGGCTTCGGGCCTGATGTAGCGATCCAGGCTAATGCCCGCCACCATGCCCAGCAGAGAACCAGGGAGCGCGATGACGGCTGCTTCCAGAACGGTGGCGGTGTAGTTGCCCACCAGCAGATGCCCGCCGATCACGAAAATGATGGCCAACAAAAAGAGGGTTTGCAGGTTGGTCTTAAAGACCACCGGCGCCCAGGCCTGGCTTTGACCATAAACCACATAAGGCGGCCCCGCCGTGTTATACGCACCGTTGAGGGCACCTGCAATAAACCCAAAGCCATAGGCCCAGCCCACCCCGCGCAAGGGCATCGGGCGCATGTTGAGCACCACATAGCCCACGTAGGCCAGGATGAAAACGCCCAGGCCGGTCAGCACCACCTCCTGATTCAAGTAGTCTACGATCAGGATGCCAACGCCCGTGCCCAGGAGCGTCCCGATGACCAGTGGGCGGATGTCCTTCAGGCTCAGGCTCTTGCGATAGTGCGCGATCATCAGGCTTTCCACGATCAGCAATTGTAAGGCGAACAGCGGGGCGGCCACATCCAACCCCAGCAGGGAGATGAGCAACGGCATCGCCACCAGGGCAGAGCCAAAACCCGTTGCCCCCTGGATAAAGGTGGCCAGGAAGAACACCCCCATCAGTGCCAGTGCGCCCACCATCCCGTTGTCCATTAGATGTAACGTCCTCCGCCAAATTATTAAGAGAGCAAGTCGATGACGCGGGCCATGGGCAAAAAATGGCCCACCAGCGGTTGGGCGCCGCTCGGTTGCGCCTGTTGCCAGGTGGCCCAGATGCCTTCCTGGGTCACCAGCGTGCTCGCATAGCGGCTGCTGCCCGTTCCGTGTGGCGAGAGAAACCAGGGCGCCAGACGAGAGAGGCGCTGTGCATCTGCCAGGTCCGGCTGCGTGGCAATCATGGCGCCGCCGATTTCCTCGCAAGAGTAGCCACGCGGGCGGAATTTGGCGCGCGGGTTTTCGTCCTGGCGGCGTAGCGACTCCGCACCATCAAAAAAAGCCACCCAGTGCGGGTCCTCCCCGGCAAACACGCCCTCGGCGGGCAGCGGCATCACATCAGTGATGCGCGTGGCGGCCACATCCCCAGGCGGGGCCACGGGCTACCACCTCCCAGTTGCGGAGCGTAAATTCTGCCTGGTCTGCGCCCCGCACCGCCAGGCCGCTGTTACTGGCAGCCCAGGTAAAGGGATGGGTGCAGAAGATCAGGGCGGTTTCGCCACCCGGCAACGCATAGGTGACCGGGTCCTTCATGTGCAGGTACTCAGGGCGATCAGTTTCCAGCACGGGGGTCAGGCTGGCCACGTCCAGCCCATCCAGCCTGCGGGCATGCAGGCGCTCAATCGACCAGACGCCAGTGCCGGGCTTCTGGAAGCCGGCCGCCGCTGCGGGATAGGCGCGGCTTTTTTCCGTGGAGATATACAGCTCCCAGCTGCCATCGGCCAGGCGCTGTAGCGAGGTGCCCTCAATCGAGATGACCTCATACTGGGCCGTGCCGAGGTCCGCTTTGGACCAGTGCCTGGCCTTCTGGAAGCTGGCACCGCCATCGATAGAGCGAAAGAGTGCACATTCAAGGCCGCGTGTGCCCACTTCCAGGCCCGTGCGAGAGTCGCCATGATTCCGGTAGCGCCCACACAACCATAAACTGCCATCCTCCGCCTGAACCATGTTGCCGCCGCCAAACCAGAACCCATCGGCATCCGCCTGCGGCGCCACCAACACCCGGGCGGCTGCCTGGTCAATCAGGGCGTGGAGCAAGCGATGCAGGGCGGAATATTGCTGGTCACTCAGGAAGGTGGCATTCATCTCGGTGGGTGATTGAACGACAAGCATAAGGCATTTTCCCTAACCGTGCAGCAGGCACGGTGATAACAATTGGACGTTTCTCTCAGGATAACCAGGCCAGCGAGCCAGTAGATCATGAGGGAGCCTCCTGAACAGACTGCGATGCCAGGAGGTGTCGGAGGTAATTCAGGCTGCGGCGCAGCCCCGCCTCCACCAGATCAGGGGTTGCGGTGTAGCGTGGGTCTTCGTGCTCTATCATGATGACGCCCCGATAGCCTGTGTGGAGCAATTCCCCCACCCAGCGCGCCCAGTCAAGGTCGCCTTCGTTGGGCAAGCGGAAGCCCCACCAGGGGGCCCGCGTTTCTTCCATGCCGTGCGGCGTGACTTCCGCCAGTTTATAGGGCGTCAGGATGCCATGCTCCGCCAGCACCTCGCGCCAGACCACCGTATCCTTAGCATGCACGCTTTTGAGGTGCGGCGCGAACTCGCCCAGGGGTGCGTAGGGGTCAATCATCTGCCAGATGAGGTGCGAAGGGTCGAAGTTCAAGCCAAAGTTCGGGTGCTGTGCGGTGGCCTCCAGTAGCGGGCGCCAGGTGGCGGGGCCCAGCGCAAAGTTCCCGGTCATGGGGCAGTTTTCCATCGCAAACGTGATGTCCGGGTGGGCTTCCCAGATTGGCCCCCAGAAGTCCAGCACCGCCAGGATGTTTTCGGCCAGCCCCAGGCGTGGGTCAACGCCCGTGGCCATCGTAATCTGCCCGATGCCCAGTTCAGCCGCCAGCGCCAGGCGTTCGCGCAGGCCCGCCCTGAATGCTTGGCGCAGGCTGGCCTCGGGGTGCAGGTAATTGCGGGAGAAAATGAGCGACTGAAGCTTGACCGGGCTATTGCGCTGCACCGCACGAAAGGCCGCAACATCCAACGCCACGCTGGCCCCAACCTCAAGGCAGTCAAAGCCCAGGCGTTCAGCAACCGCTGCCGCGTGCGTGATGGTCGTTTGGCCCAGGCAGTTGGTCACAAACCCCAGCGGAAGGGTAGCGGGAGGGTTCACTTGACCGCCCCCATCGTGATGCCACGTACCAGTTGTTTCTGCGAGAGCAAAAAGACGATAATCACCGGCGTCACGGTGACGACCAGCGCCGCCGCCAGCACCGGGTAGTCAATAAAGTATTCTCCATAGAGGCGCGCCAGCCCAGAACTTAAGGGGCGCAGTTCGGGATCGCTGATGAGCGTGAAGGACAGGGCAAAGTCATCCCAGTAGAAAACGAACTGGAACAACCCCACCGTCACCAAACCGGAGCGGCTCATCGGCAGCGCGATGCGGAAGAAGGTCTGGAAGGCATTGGCCCCATCCACCATCGCTGCGTCCATGACCTCGGTCGGCAGGGACTCAAAAAACGCCCTGAGGATGAAGATGGTCAGCGGCAGGCCGACTGTGGCATAGATGATAGGCAGAGTGTAGGGCTTGTTGAGCAGGTCAAATTGCTTGGCGTTCAGGAATAGCGGGATGAGCAACGCCTCGTAGGAGAAGATCAGGCCCGCCAGGAACAGGTTATAGATCGGCTCTCGCAAGGGGAACTTGAAGCGCGCCATGGCATAAGCCGCCATCGACCCCGTTGTGAGGTTGAGGAACAGCGCCGAGGCGGTGATGTAGACGCTGTTGCGGAAGTGCAAGCCCAGGTCCACCGTCTCGAAAGCGCGCTGGTAGTTGCTGAAGTTCAGGTCTCGCGGGAAGATGAAAATCTTGAAGGTGTCCTGATAGTTGGAGACCGAGAGCGACAGAAAATACATAAAGGGCATCACGGTCACAATCGTAAAGAAGATCAAAAAGGCATAAGCAAAAATCTTGAAGACCAGCGGGATGTCTTTCCAGCGCATGGGGTTTTCCTCCGGGTTCGCTAGCTGGTGCGTTTGATGTAAGCGGTCAGGCGGTTCCGCATGATGGCGACGACCAACAGGGCTACCAACAGCAAGCTGGAAATCGTGCTGCCCAGCCCCAGGTCAAAGAAGGTGAAAACCTGGTCATACATATAGGTGTTGACAACTTCTGTGGCGCCAAAAGGCCCGCCGTCCGTCAAGAGATAGACCAGCGCGAACACCCGAAAGCCCAACAGGATATACCAGATGCTCACGATGACAATCACCGGGCGCAGCAGCGGGATAATCACGTAGCGCAAGGACTGCCAGGCGGTGGCGCCATCGACCGCCGGGGCATCGCGCATATCCTGCGGAATGTCCATCAAGGCCGCGTTAAAGAGGATCACCCCATAGCCCAGCCAGCGCCATACAAAAACCGCCAGCACAGAATAGAGGGCCAGGTCAGGATCGCCCAGCCAGTTGCGGGTCAGCGCATCTAAAGAGAAAAGCTCCAGCGTGCGGTTGAGCAACCCCCCCTGAGCGCTGTAAATGCGCGCCCAGGCCAGGCCAACCACAATCGAAGGTGTGATGACCGGCAGAAACAGCATAATGCGGAACAACCCCCCGCCCGGAATGCCGCTATCCAGCACCACCGCCAGGAAGAAAGCCAGCGTGACTGTGATGGCTAAAGAAACGCCAATAAACCAACCATTATGTTCCAGCGCATCCCAGAATAAAGGATCCTCAAATAAATAGGTGTAGTTTTCTGTGCCGACGTACTCCATTTCCCCAAACCCGTCCCATAAATGGGCGCTGATGTAGAGGTTATAGGGGATTGCAAAGACTTCAATGATCAGGAACAGCGCCAACGCCGGCGCCACAAAGCCCATTCCGGTCATCCAGTTCCGCAGGCGGTGCCCAAAGCCCACCCGCACCTGGGGGCTGGGGCGCGCCAGCGTCCCTTCTTGAAGTTGCGTTGTCGAAGCCATGCCATATCCTTTCCAACCAGCGGCTTTTGGCGGGCAACGGCCGGCCAGCCCTCGCTTTCAACTGCTTCCAATCCAGCATGCGGCGGCTAAGGCACCAAGCCCCGGGCAAGGCCCCTGGGCTGGCGGGGCAAACAGGCTCGAACAACACCCCTGTTTGTGCTGGGCGTTGTTCGAGCGATGGTGACGAACGATGATTAACGGCGGCGGCGGGTGCGGTCGGCGGCCACCAGAACGTCTTCAGGATCTGCCTGGCCAACCAGCAGCCCCTGGATGGCAGCGGCCATGGCATCCCGTGCAGCACGGTCGAAGATGTCGCGCGGGACGGAACCCGCCTGTTCTTCGCACAGGTCACGCGTCACATAGTTGGACTCTTCCAGGCCGCTTTCCCCTGGAGGGCCAACCGGGCACAGGCCCACTTGCGACACCAGTTCAGGCTGCCCATTGAGGGTTGCCCAGCGGAAGAAGTCAATCAGGACTTCGTTCTGGGCGTCGGTGTTGTCGCTGGAAATCACCCAGGTGGCCGCCATACTGCCAATCGGCGCGGGGGTGTTGTCTGCCCGCAAGGCCGGCACCGGGAACACACCAATGGTAAAGTCTGGCTCGTTGCTCAGGATGGCCGGCACGGCCCAATTCCCGATCATGTAGGCGGACACGTCGCCAGAGGCAAACAGCGCGTTGTTTTCGTCCAGGCTAAAGGCGGTCACGCCTTCCACCCAGAGGTCGTTATATTCACGGTAGTCTGCCAGAATCTCGCGGAAGATATCCCGGTTCCATTCTTCGCCACCCCGGTCAGCCGCCTCAAACTCCTCCGGGAAGAGTTGCTGCCCCCACAGGAAGAAAGGCGTCTGGGCGTGGTCATTGGCCGAGGCCCAGTAGGTCGCTTTGCCATAGCCGGCTTCTTCCATGGCATCCATCGCGGCGGCAAATGCGTCCATGGTGGTGGGCACTTCCAGCCCCAGTTCTTCGAAGCGGTCCATGTTGTAGAGCACCTGCACGTTGTTGGTGGCCATGGACATGCTCAGGACGCGGCCATCAATCGTCAGGTAATCCAGCGAGCTGGGATAGAGGGCAGCTGCCCATTCTTCGTCAATGTAGGGCGTCAGGTCGAGGATAAGCCCGCGCTCGTAGAACTCCTGCACTTCGCCCAGCGGGAGGGCTTCCCAGAAGTCCGGCGCTTCATCGCCAATCAGGGCGGGCGCGAGGGTCTGATCGTAGTTTGGGCGCGGAATAATGTTGATGTTGAACGTCACGTTCGGGTTCACCTCTGCGTTGTAGCGGGCGAACCAATCGCGGTAGACGGCTTCTTTGTTGGCTGTCCAGGTCCAAAGGGTGACTTCAACTTCTTCTTGAGCCACAGCGGGTGCGGGAGTGCTCATCGAAAAAGGCGTGACGAGCAAGGCAGCAATCAGGATCAGCGGTATTGCGCGAGCAACATTCTTTAACAGCATGGTAATGGCCCTTCCTAAATGGCAATCTTGAGGGATGTAAGCAATTTTGTTCAGAAAACGCCGTGATCAATTTCTACAATAGGCAACCTCCCAAGGACTTAAACAACGCAGGGTTCCTCACAGGATGCGCGAATGAGCAACTGTGGCGCGATGATGCGCCGCACCTCATGCACAGCCTGATCTTGGTTAATCTGGTGGACGAGGAGCGCAACGGCTTCCTGGGCCATCTCGTGGATGGGCTGTTGCACAGTCGTCATGGGCGGAAAGGTGCTGGCCGCTTGGGGAATCTCATCAAAACCCAGCAGCGATAAATCCTCTGGAACGCGCACCCCGAGGTAGCGCGCCCCTTGCAAAGCACCAATCCCCAGCCAGGTGCTGGAGGCAAAAATAGCCGTAGGCTGGTCTGGGCCTTGCAGCAGATCAATCGTGCGCTGCATTGCCTCGGCCTGGGTATACACCCCCGTCTGAAGGTAGCCTTCGGGGAGATTGAGGGCAAAATCTGCGGCAAACTGCTTGAAGTAGGCCAAACGCTCCCCGATACCGGCATCTAGCATGCTGCCAATATAAGCGATGCGCCGGTGCCCCAACTGGTAAAGGTATTCCAGCGCCAGGTGAGTGCCCTGCACTTCATCAATATTGACCAGCGGGGGTTCTGCCTGCGTGCCGTGGGCCACCGTCACGAAATGCGTTTGGGATTGCCGGAGCTGCTCAATCAGTTGGTGGTACCCCCGGAGCTTACCCACCAGCAGCACACCATCAAACCATCCACTCCACATCCGACGCAGCAGGCGAGAGGCGATGTCGTCATCATTGTGGGCATGGCCAATCAGCACATCGATGCCGTGCGCAAAGGCGGCTTGTTGGATGGCCTGGGTGAGGTTGCTCAGAAAGGGTCGCTCATGTTGCGGATAATCACGCCGATGACGCCGGTGCGGTCCGTCCGCAAGGCAGAGGCAAACACATTGGCTTGGTAACCCAGCTCTTCGGCCACATCCAGCACGTGCTTGCGGGTGGCCTCGCTGATGCGGATTGAGCCTTCGCGCTGGTTAAGCACGCGCGAAACCGTGCCCACGGAAACCCCCGCGCTCAGGGCTACATCAGTAATGGTGATGCGTTTTGCCATTTTATTCTTGATAAGACAATTTACGTAAAACCTTTGCACTACTATAGAATATATTGCAGAGCATGTCAATGTGGTGGGCGGCAGTGCGAGAGCACTTAACTCGAGAAATCCCACTTGCCGTTGTTATTCCAAGCCATCGCTGCGCTGGTCGATCAGCTGCTTTAGTCCTTCCAGCAAGCGTTCTGGCACTGTGTAGTCGGGGTGACTACGCAGTAGTGCAACATCATCGCGCAATTGCTCGACTTGTTTGAGGACAGCCGCCGGTGACGACGCGCTTCTGTCGGCAAACCGCAACTGCTTTGGGTTCATGCGGCCAATTGCCACATCGTAGCTGATTTTTTGGTGCAGCGGCATGGGTTATCGGGATTAAACAAGCCGCAGTTCGCCTCCATAAACGCACGAAGCTGCATGCGGGCCAGCGACACCCGCTTGCGGAAGGTGTCTGGAGTGACTTCGAGCACATAGGCGGCTTCCCGACCATCCAGTTCGAAGATCACACCGAGGATGTACGCCATACGCAAGGGACGAGAGAGGCAGATCAGCATGCTCGTCGTGCAGCTAATCTTCACTTCCTCTGCCAGCAGACCGCGATCCGGTTCTGTATATTCTGCTCCTTCACTGGCACGCTGAATATGTTCCCTGCCCTCTTCATAAGTAAGCGTCTCAAGCGTGCGTTGTTTCAGGTTAAGCAGGTGGTTGACGGCGATGCGATGCACCCAGGTTTCGAAAGTGCTGTCGCCACGAAAGCTGGATAGATTGGTGATGACACGGATGAGGATTTCCTGTGTTGCGTCTTCAGCGTCCATGGGCTCCCACAGAAAACGCACCGCAATGTTGTAAATGCGCCGCTGGATGTGCTGGATCAGGATTTCAAGCGCATCTTTATCACCCGCCAAACAGCGCTGAATGGTTTCCATTGAGGTCTTGTACACGAAGGCTGCTCCTGTGTAGAGGAGGGTTAAGCCCAGGCCGCCCCCTCCGCTGTTGCCTTAGCTAAGCTGGGCGATGATGCGCTCGAAGTTGACCAACGGCCAATTCTCCACGATTTTACCATCCTCCAGGCGGTAAATGTGCGTCTCTGTCCACGTCACCTGCCGCTCCGTGGCCTGCACTCCAGCAAAGGGACCGCGATGCGTTGCGCTGACGCGGTTGCGCTCGACCACATAAGCACCATCACTGAGAAGCTGCTGCACCGTGACATGCACATCTGGGAAAGCAGCCAGAAAGTTCTGCCCAACGCTGACGAAACTCGCCATCCGATCATCGCGTGCTGGAAACTCGAAGTGGTGCCGAAAACTCGCACCGAACAGACGCGCAAAGACGAAAAACTGCTGTTGATTCTTAAACTCCTCGATATAGCGAGCGACGACAGCGCGGTTGCGTTCCTGCCGAGTATCATCGTCCGGCAGTGCGCTGTCTGGTTGGGGACGAGAAAGCGAAGCAGCAGCCCTCATCGCCACTGCAATGCCCCGGCTCAGCAGCGATGGATGCGGACCGCGAAAATAGCTGGTCTGGCCTGCCATTTGTGCCAGCAGCATTTCCAAGCGAACTTCAGGGATGCATTCGATAATCTGACCGCCTACCACCCGGTACAGGTGGGTTTCCAGCCAGCTCAACCGCTGACCGCTGGCTGGAATGCCCATGAACGCCCCCGTATGCGTCCCCACTGCTCGCGCTCGTTCGACCACCCACTCACCTTCCTGCAAAAGCAGGTCAATCGTCACCTGCACATCGGGGAACGCGGCCAGGATGCCACGACTCAACGCTTCCGCGCCGTCACGCGTCGGCGGCACGTTGGGCAGATCAAAGTGATGAACCAATGACTCGGCGCAGTATTGCCGCCACGCCGCCGGGTTGTGTTGGTTGGTCAGTTCTTCAACAAATTGCGCAACGATGTGCTTTGGATCGTCTGATGGAAGCACTGGTCTCATTCTTGGCCGCCAAGGAGTTCGCGGGCAGCGCTTACGCCGGCGAAGCCCGTGCCGATAACGATTAGCTCAAAGGGAGGCATGGTTTACGTCAGCCCATAGCCGCCATCGGCGATGATTTCCGCGCCGACGATGTAGCTGCTCTCATCACTGGCCAGGAACAACGCAACCTTCGCCATTTCATCGGCGTGCGCCAGGCGCTTGAGTAGCGTCTTGTCTGCCAACCCGCTCTTTAGCCTCTCGACTTCTTCGGCGGGCATCCCGTACGCGTCATAGATCGGCGTGTCCGTTGGGCCCGGGCTAAGGACATTCAGCCGCACGCCCCGCGCTGCCAGATCCACCGACAGCGACTGCGCCAGCGACCGCACCGCTGCGTTGGCTGCCGCCCACACCGACGACTCTGGTAATGGCTTGTGCATCAACCCGGTGGCGGTCAGGATGATCGATGCTGGTGTCCGTAGATGGGGTAGGAACTTCTGAATAGCGAAGAAGCGCCCGCGCACGTTGATCCCGAAGCATTCATCAAAGCCTGCCTCGTCGCAGTCCTCGATGGACGCGAACGGGGCGGTGCCTGCGTTCAGAAAGAGCACATCAACACCGCCGAAGCGCTGCACACTCTCCGAGACGAGGTGCTCCAGATGGCTTAGGGTTGCCATGTCGCCGTTAATCGTGTGTACTTCTCCGGCGATCCGCGCGGCTGCCGCTTCTAGCTTGGCGGCATTGCGCCCAAACAGGACGAGCCGTGCCCCTTCCTGGGCGAACAGGTGGGCCGCTGCCAGCCCAATCCCGCTGCCCCCACCCGTGATCACGATCACTTTTCCTGCTAATCTGCTCATCATCCGTTCTCCCTGGAATGTTTGAAACTGTAAAGTTAGACCGACGCCTGAGAAGGGATGTGAAAAAAACCGCACTTTACTCATCCACGCTTAATCTATATGCGCAGACTGTCCAGCACCCCCTTCGGTATGGGCGGTGTCTGAAAGCGTGTATAAGAAAGGGTTGAGGGGTAGTGCTGGTAGGCTGTTAATCACCCTTTTCGTACACTCACTTAGGGCTATTGGAGGGACCGCCGCCCGCCCAGCAGGCTGAACTGGGCTGCCAAATGACGCCATTTGAATGGACAGTGCCTTGTGGCTGAACTGGCTAAAGGGGGAAAGGTAGCGCAGCCAACCCTATTTCATGCTTTTTGCCAGGGACACCCCAGGCCGGCCAGATCGATGCTCATCAGCGTATCCTGCTGGTGAGCACCGAATGGAGGAGGGCGGGTAAAGCGGGTCAGGGGGCGCTAGTAGCCACTGCCAAAGCGCAAGGGGCCGCGCCAGGCCAGCGGATTCTGGGCACGCAACGCGGCTTCGGCCAGGGTGGGGTCGCGCTCCACAAAGCGGCCATCCGCCACCAGCGGGCTTTCGAAGCGTGCCAGGTGGGCCAGCAGCGCCGCCCTGAGGGGGACGGCCTCGTCAAGGAAGCCCAGGTTGTGCTGATCATCGGGGTCGTTTTGCGGGTCAAAGACGTGCTCCACGCGCCCCGTGCATAATAGATGTACTTGAGCCGGCCATCGGTGCAAAAGGCGGATTCGCGGGTTTCGCCAAAGGCCAGGCGCTCTGGCTGGGGGGTGTGCAGGTTCACGCCATCCGCCGAGGGGTTGGGCGGCAGGCCCGCCAGCGCCAGCAGGGTCGGGGCGATGTCTGCGGTCATGACCGGGTCTTCGCGCACGGCAGGGGCCATGCCTGGCACGCGTAAAATCAGCGGAATGCGCGCCGCTGACCCCAGAAACGTATATTTGCCAAACAGCCCAAAATCGCCCAGGTGCTCGCCATGATCCGCCGTAAACACAATCACGGTGTCCTGATCCAACCCCAGGCGCCCCAGTTCGCCCAGAAAGCGGCCTATCAGGTAATCGATGTGGGTGATCTGGCCATAGTAGCGCTGCCGCACGGCGCGCAGCACCTCTGGGGAGAGGGTTTCCGTCTTGTGGGAGAGTTGGGTTTCGCGCAGGGCAGGCGGCAGGGGCCAATCGCCCGCCAGCGCCGCCGGGATCGTGAAAGCATCGTAGAGGCGGTCATAGGGCGGCGGTGGATCGAAAGGGGCGTGCGGCGCCTCGAAGATCATCAGCAAAAAGAAGGGCACTTCAGGGTCGCGCTGGCTCAAAAAGCGCACGGATTCCTCGATGATCCAGGCGGTGTGGGTGAAGCGGTCCGGCACGGCGGAGGTGGCCGGGTAGAACTCGTTGCCGCCCAACCCGTGTCCGCGATATTGGCCACCGTAGCCCATGTCTTCCAGCCAGTTGACATAGTCGTTGGGGTGCAGGGTGATGTGCTCAAAGCCCAACCGCGCGCGTTCCGGGTAAAAGTGCATCTTGCCAATGGCTTTGGTCTGATAGCCGGCCTCGCGGCTCAGGCGCGCCGGCAGGCTCTCCGCCAGATCGACTGGGGTGCGTGGGCCATGCAAAAAGTTGAAAGGCATGCGAAAGCGCGTGGCGGTCTGGCCCGTCAAAAAGGTGGCACGCTGTGGCATGCAGATGGGGCAATCAGCGTAAGCCTGGCGGAAGCGCAGCCCTTCGGCGGCCAACTGGTCAAAATGCGGGGTCATCACCGGATGCACGCTGCGGGCGGCGCCCAGGCAATCGCCCCGCCACTGGTCCCCCACGATAAACACGAAGTTAGGCGGATTTGGCATAGTGCATCAAATACCCAACGGGTCTTTTTTGGTGCGGTCCAGCACCCGAAGGTGCTCCGACCAGGCCAGTTGGAAGCCCAGGGTATCCACCAGCACGCGCTGGAAGTCCGCCAGGTGGTGGTCTTGCCGGACAGCGCGGGGCGGGCACCCGTGAGCCAGGCTATAGGCGGCCAATGCTCCGGCGGCCTCGCCAATGTTCCATTCGATGGGGTGCAGGCGGTAGCAGCCGTTGGTGATGTGCGTCACGCCCAGGTTTTTGCAGCCGGGCAGCAGGTTTTCCACTCGCACCGGCAACAGGGCCCCCAGCGGAATCTGGTGGGGGTAGTTGTTGATGTCCAGATAGTTGCGCCGATAGCTGGGGTGCAGGTCGATGCGGTAGCTACCCACCCCAACACTATCAGCGAAGGGTTCTGCGCCCAGCACGCCGGGGCGGGCCTCCACACCTATATGCTGTTCCAGAACCGTAAATTCTGCCTGGATGCGGCGGCTCTCGCGAATGTAGGGGGCCATGGCCAGGCCGTGGTCGGTGCCGGTGGCATCGCCGCGCAGCGCCAGGCCGGGGTAGCCCTGGCCGCCCTCAGGCGGGGGCAGTTCGGTTTGCATCCAATAGAGCAAGCACTGCGCCAGCTCAAAAGCGCCGCGCAGGTGGCGGTCGCGGTCGGCTTCGGCCACGCCCACCAGCGGCCCCAGCCAATAATCGAGCTGTGGCCAGTTCACCACCACCATATCGCTCGCATGGAAGCCCGCCGGATAGAAGCGGCGGTAGGCAATCCGCCGGAAGTGCCAGAGGTCGGTGCCGTGGGCGGCGTCTGTGTGTTCGATGAAAATGGGGCGCGTGACTGGCTCTAGCGTGATGGGGTCCGAGGTGGTCCAGCTCAGGTGCGGAGCGGGCCAGAAGTCCGCCTGATAGCCTGACCAGAAGCCATAGCTGGCCGGGCGCGCGATGGTGTGGTCCTGGTCTGGGTAGTAGGAGAGGACAAAGCACCAGGAATGCGCCTGCTGGTCCAGCGGGTCGGCCTCTGGCAGGGCGTGCAGTTCGCCGGTCTGGGCCTGGCTTTCGGCCCCAATGACGTGTTCCACCCCGGCCAGTTCCAGCAGGTCACCCAGTTCGGTGGCGTCGATGATGTACGCGGCCTGGATGGTTAGCTGGTCCTGGGTGTGGGTGTGCGCCAGGGTGACCGCCCGCAGGTGGTCGCGGTCGGCATCGGCGGCCACCGGGCGGTAGTGCAGCAGCAGGCGCAATTGCCCGTTGGAAAGGTAGGGCGCCAGCATCTCGCCCATCACCGCCAGTGCAATACGCGGTTCGTGGCACAGTGGGCTAACGTTGCCCATCCCTGGGTTAAAGAACGGGTCCTCCCGGACGGCTGGCAGCAGGGGATAGTTGCGCCGATAGTAGGCGCGGATGCCCTCCCGCAGTTGGCGGTAGCTGGCCGTGCAGCCTTCGCCTTGCGGGTCAATCCAGGGGTTTTCATCCGGTGGGACGCTTTGCGCGGTCATCTGGCCGCCAATCCAGGCGCTTTCTTCCGTCAGGATGACCTGCCGCCCCAGGCGTAGCGCCGCCAGGCCGCCGCGACCCCGCCCAGCCCGCCACCCACCACCAGAATCTCCGTCGAACGTTCCTTAGTCATCGGTTGCGTTATCCTTTTGTGCCAGAGAATGCAAAGCTTTCTACCACATGGCGCTGCGCAAAGATGTAAATCACCAGGATTGGAATGACGGACATGGTGGTGGCGGCCAGTTGTTCGCCCCACAGGGGTTCGCCATAGGGGTCTGTGTAGCCGCGCAGGGCCAGCGGCAGGGTATAGAGTTCCTGCCGGGTGAGCAGCACCAGCGGCGCCAGGAACAGGTTCCAGCTATCCAGAAAGGTGAGGATAGCCACCGCCACCAGCGCCGGGCGGGCCAGCGGCAGCGCTATGCGATAGTAAATGCCCCAGCGGCTCAGGCCATCCAGCCGGGCGGCTTCTTCCAGCTCGTGTGGGATGCCCAGCAAATATTGCCGCATGATGAACACGGCAATGACGCCCGGCCCGCTAAACATCGGGATCAGGATCAGCGGAATGTGGGAGTTGGTCAGGTTTAAGTCCTGCACGTAGTAGTACAGCGGAATGATGGTCACTTCTTCGGGCATCATCAGCGCAGTGAGCAGCAGCAAAAACGCGGCGGTGTTGCCAAAAAAGCGGATGCGCGCAAAGGCATAGCCCGCCAGCGAAGCCAGGAACATCACCCCCAGCGTGACCAGCGCCGCGATGTAGAAGCTGTTCCAGAATTGCCGGGCAAAAGGTTGTAGCTCAAAAACATTTTCATAATTCTGGAAGTGTAGCTCATCTGGGATGAGCACCGGAGGATAGGCAAAAATCTCTTGATAGGGCTTCAGCGAGCCTGAAACCATCCACAGGAAGGGCAGCACAAACGGAACGCTGCTGATGATGAGCACCAGATAGATCATCATGACGCTGCTGATGCGCCTAGTCTTCATTGTATACAAACCTCCGCCGCAACAACCATTGCAGGGCCGTCATCGTGAGCACAATGCCGAACAGCGCCACCGCAAGCGCACTGGCATAGCCCGTCTGGAACACCCGAAAACCCTGGAACCAGATGTAGTACACCAGCACATTTGTGGAGGTGCCAGGCCCGCCGCCCGTCATCAGGAAGATGTGGTCAAACACGCGGAAGGACCCCACTAGGGTCACCAGGAACACCAGCATGATGGTGGGCGAGAGCAACGGTATGGTCACGCGCAGGGTGCGCTGCACGAAGTTGGCACCATCCACGCGGGCGGCGTCGTCAAATTCGCGCGGGATGTTCTGCAAGGCCGCCAGAAAAATGAGCATGTTGATGCCCACGTTCTTGAGCACGCGGGTAAAGATGACGGACAACATCGCCCATTCTGGCTCGCGCAGCCAGTTTGGGCCTTCTAGCCCAATGAGTGCCAGCCCGCCGTTGATGCCGGAACTGCGCTGCAACAGAAAGCGCCACACCACCGCCCAGGCCACGGCGGAGGTCACCACCGGGGCAAAGAACAGCGTCCGAAAGACCGTCACGCCGGGGGATGCGCTGCGAAAGCAGCAGCGCCAGCAACAGCGCCAGGCCCATGTTCATGGGCACCAGGCCCGCCGCAAAGATAAAGCTGTTGGTGAGCACGGTTTCGAAGAAAGGGTCCGTTTCGACCATGCGTTCAAAGTTGTCAAAGCCGGCTGGCTCTACCCTGCCGCTCAGCAGGTTGCGCTCTTGCATGCTGAACTCAAACACGCTGACCAGCGGATAAAACACGACAACCAGAAAACCAACCAACATCGGCGCCACAAAAAGGTAACCAAACAGGGCATCGCGTCGGTTAAGCGTCCAGAAGGGCCGTCGGCGGCGCTGTCGCTTGGCATCTGCCCGGGTGATGGAAGCTTCCATCGCTCTCATCCTCACGCTTGCACCAGGCCAGCCAGCACGGCGGCTGGCTGGCCTGGGTACGGACTTCAAAAGGGGCGCTTATTCCTCAAAGTATTGGGCAACCGCATCGCAGTAGGTTTGCAGCAGTTGCTCTACATTGGCGTCAGGTTGCCAGACCTGATCCAGAAAGGGTGCGCCGGTCAGGGCGATGGTCGGGAACTGGGGATGGGCGGAAAGCACCGCGCCATTGGCGATGGCGTTGCGCACCGTGGTTTGCATGTCTTCGGGCGTCACGCGCGAGTTGGAGGCGACGAAAGCATCGGAATCCAGCACGGAAAGGCGCGCCGGGGGGAAGAACTGCACATCACTGCGTAACGGATTCTTCGGTGGTCAGGAAGCGGACGAAATCCGCTGCGACTTCTTGATTCTCGTTGTTTTCGCCATCAAACACCACGATGGCGGCTTGGCCCACCACGGCCACATCGCCGGTTGGGCCGCTGGGCAGGGGCGCGATGCCCCATTCAAAAGTGGCTTCGTCCAGGTTGGCCAGGCGGCTGATTTGCCCCAGCGTGATGCCCACCTCGCCCGGCCAGAAGTTCACTTCGTCGCCCGGCGGCACGGTGCTGCGGTCTTCGTAGATCATGCGGTGCAGCAGTTCCATGGCTTCGACCGAGCCTTCCGAGTCAAAGGTGCACTCGTTGCCCACCAGCAGGTCGCCCCCATAGGCGCGCATCAGCGGGGCCAGGGTGGTCCAGGGGTCCGGGCCATAGAGCCGGGCGCTGCCATCGTTGCCCACAAAGCCCCAGGCGCCGGTTTCCTCGCGGATGACGCGGGCGGCTTCGGCCAGGGCTTCCCAGGTCCATTCGCCACGGGCGGCCAGTTCGGCGGGCGTGTCCAGCCCGGCTTCTTCAAAAAGCTCGGCGTTGTAGATGGTGATGAAGGGCGAGCTGGAGAAGGGGATGCCATACACGGCTTCGTCTGCTGTCCACAGGCCCAGCAGCGAGGTGCTGAAGTCCGCATAGTTGTACGCGGCATCCTCCACCAGAACGTCGCTCAGGTCCAGCAGCACGCCAGCATCGCGGAAGGCCAGCGCGTCGCGCTCCAGCATCCAGCCTGCGTCTGGCGCATCGTTGCCAGAAAGCTGCACGCCCAACCCAGAGGCATACTCGGCGTTCGGGATGAAGACGTACTCAATGGTCACGTTGGGGTTTTGGGCAGTGTAGGCATCTGCCAGCGGGCGAAACACCCCGGCAATGGCCGGATGATCATCGGCAATCCACAGCGTAAAGCGGAGGTCTACAGGGTCGTCCTGGGCGAAGCTGGCGGTGGGGAGCACCAGGGCCAGGGCCAGGATCACGATTAAGAGTCTAGAGAGCTGTTGCATAATGTGTTTGACCTTTCTTAAACATCACATCTTTTCGGATGAGGCTACGATGGAACGGACTTGGACTATGCTGTGGGGCGCTCCTTTCCCTCGGGTGGCAGGGCCACGGTGGTCCCCGGCACAAACGTACACTCAAGCATTTGTTGATGCGGGGCAGTGCTGCGGTAGGCTTCCTCTTGCAGCAAGCGGACAAGCATCTGCACGGCGTGTTGCCCCATTTCGCGGCGCGGGATTTGAAAGCGGGTCCAGGTGCGTTCTTCCCGGTAAAAGCCCAGCGAATCCCCCAGCACCGCCAGGGAATAATCCGCCGGGCAACGCTGGCCGTGTTGGCCTAGCAGGGCCAGGGTGCGGTCGGCCAGGAAGTCATTTTCGGTGATGATGGCTGTGGCACCGGCGGCCAGGTAGTTCAGCAAGGTTGGCGCCTCCAGGGCTTCGACCTCGCCACGCCAGATGTCCAGCGGCACCAGGCCATGCGTCTCGCAGGCCTGGGCAAAGCCGCGTGCGCGGTCGTGGTCGGGTTCGCGTTCGCGCAGGGTGCGCAGGTAGACCATGTGGCGGTGCCCGGTGGCAATAACATGCTCCATCACCTGTGCGCTGGCCGCGGCATAGTCTGCGCCAACGTAGGAACCTGGTTTGCAGGGCATCGCGCCGACCGATGAAGACAAATGGAAAGCCGTCTTCTTGCAGGCGGTGGAGTTCGTCTTTGTCTTCGATGCCCATCAGCACGGCCCCATTGGCCAGTTGCAGGCGGTTGACGCCGTTCTGATAGACGCTGCGCCGCGTGGAGGAGCCACTTTTGCCCGTGGTTAGCAACAGGTCGTAACCGGCTTGTTCGGCGGCTTCTTCAATGCCCACCAGAAAGGGGTAGAAGAAATCGCGCTGCTCAATCGGGAAGATGGATTCGAAGGTGAAAACCGCCAGGATGTGGTTGTTGCCGCCGGCCAGTTGGCGGGCCAGCGGGTTTGCAACATAGCCAAGCGCTTGAACCGCCTCCCAGACTTTTTGCTGGGTCATCGGGCTGACGCGCGCGGTCTGGCCGACCTTGTTGTTGAGCACTACCGAGGCGGTCGCCACAGAAACACCTGCATGGTGTGCGACATCCGCCAGTGTGGGTCTTTTATGAAATTTCATCGCTTCAAAACACCACTTGAAATCTTTGATAAAGTGGTTTATCATTTGTTTAGCTGCATAATATAGTTGTTTTTGAGATTTGTCAAGCAAAATGAAAAATTCCGCGTTGCTTACAGATCGCTATGATCCGTTAGAGAAGGTTTTCTTCTTCGACGACTTCGACCACGGCCTCAATGGCTGGACCGGGCTGATTGGCAATTACGAGGATAGCCTGGAGAGCGTGCTGCCCGAATTCCGCGACCTGCGCCCGCCGCAGCTCAGCAACCTGACGATGTGGGATACGGGCACGGCGGGGTCTGCCTTTGGCACCTACGCGCTCAAGCTGGCCACGCGCCCGCGCCTGGGCAGCCTGGCAGTGGGCATCAAGCGCCAGACCTTTCGCCACGCCGCTCGGTTGCGCCTGGAGGCGTACCTGACCTTCAAGCCCGAGGCCAGCCAACTCCGCCTTTCGGCGCTGGATGTGCGCGCTTTTGGAGTGGCCTTTGATCTTCAGGATGGCTATGGGCAGGCCGATGGCTTACGCTGGATGCCCCATCTGCGCTACCTCAATGCACAGGCGGGCGAACGGCAGGGGCGCTGGCAGTTCAAGGCCCAAACGCGCCCTCTGACGGACATCGGCGGCACTGGCGAAACCCAATCGCACTTTCACCTGGGGCCAGAGGGCTGGCAAGACGTGCCCAACGCCCAGCAGTTAACCTGTTACAACGAGATTACCACCAAGATGAATTGGTCCTACCTGCGGGTTGGCCTGGACCTGCACACCCGCACCATCACCGACTTTCAGTTTGATGACCATGTCTTCAGCGGGGAGGGGCTGGGGGTGATTACGTTGCCCGCCATGCGCAACCTGTGGTGCATGCTCAATACGCTGTTCTTTGTGGAAACAGACACAGACCAGCGTGCTTTTCTATACGTGGATTCCGTGCTGCTGAGCGGCGAGGGAGCCTAGCCCATGCCCCATCTGGCCGAAAGCCATACCCTGGTCATCGAACGTAACACGCGCTGGGAGGGCGAGTTTGCCACCGAACCCGCCGAAACCGCCTGGGCGCGGGAGGCGATTTTTTTCGTCCGGGCCTTGCAGTTGGAAGGGGCGCTCGCCGCAGCACGGGTTCGGGTGCAGCTATCGCCAGATGGCATGCATTGGGCTGACGAAGGCACCCTTTGCCCGTTGCCTGGCGCGCCCGGTGGCCTGACCTTCTGCCGTTTGACCCACTTTGGTGGCTGGTTGCGCCTGGTTGGCAGCCTACCCGCAGGCACGCAGCTTCGCGTCATCGTCTACCTGAACCTCAAAGGTTAGTGCCCATGCACATCACCCGCCTGGAAAGCTTCACGGTGGCGCTGCCCTTTCAGGCGCCCATCCTCAGCGCGTTCGGGGTGAGCTATCCCGCACGCATCCGCACCTTGATGCGCGTATACACAGACGCCGGCCTGATAGGGCTGGGCGAAACTGGCCCCAGCGCCCTGCACCTGGTGAACCGTGAGGCGCTGTTGCGGCGCGTGGCCCAGCTGGAGCCTTTGGTGATTGGCCATTCTGTTTATGCCCATGCGGAGCTAGGGCGGTTGCTGGCGGCCTTCCCTGGCGAGGCAATCGCTTTGGAGATGGCCTGTTGGGACCTGATAGCCCAGGCGGCAAGCGTGCCGCTCTATCAATTGCTGGGTGGCGGCCCGGCCTGCACCGAGGTGCCCATCGCGGGCTATTGCTTCTTCCGCGCCCCGGATGCCAGCGGGCAGGGCGCGGTCACGCTGGAGAATTACGTGGAGCACTGCCAGCGCTTACAGGCGCGATGGGGCTTTCAGACGCTTAAGCTCAAGCTAGGGGTGAACCCGCCGCCCCAGGATGCCCAGGTGATCGCCCAACTCCGCGCTGCCGTGGGGGAGGCCGTCGAATTGCGTATTGATCCGAATGGTAGCTACAGCCTGCCGACCGCCCTGCGCATGGTCAAGCGCCTGGAGCCGCTGGACCTGGAATACATCGAGGAGCCGAACCGCGCGGTTGGCCCCGCAGATGGCACCACCGCCACTGCACAACTGCGCCGCCTGCGCGCCGCCACCCTAACGCCGATTGCTGCTGATCATGTCTATCGGTTGGACCTGCTGGCCCAGGTCATCCGCGACGATGCCGCCGATGTGGTGCTGGCGGACCTGCTGGGGTGCGGCGGGGTGGCCGGGACCTGGCGCTATATCCAGATGGCCAGCGCTTTTGGGTTGGGCGTCACGCTGCACAGCGGGGCGGAAATCTGCGTGGGGCAGGCGTTTAAGCTGCATCTCCAGGCGGCAGCGGGCAGTGCAATTGCCCATGCCAGCGATGCTATTTATCCTGAGTACGTGGGCGGCGTGCTGGCAGGCGGCAAGCTGCCAATAGTGAGCGGGGCGATGGCCGTCCCGCAGGGGCCAGGGCTGGGGGTTCGGCTGGATGAAAGCAGCCTGGCCCGCTGGGAACTCACCGCCAAGGCTCACCGTGACCTGGACGCCTTGTGGCAGGCCACCAAAGCCGCCCTGAACATCCAACCGCCTGGCACCGATCTGTTGGTCTGGCGCTACTAGGGTGGGGGTCCGCCCTTTCACGGGCAGGTATCCAACTGTGAGAGGAAACAGAGCCAGAGAGGAGCGGGTAGCTGGGCAACGCGGAGTGGCGGATCGGGGCGGCGAGCTGGCGGATGATGCCACGCTTGATGACGATGGATCGCCAGCTCGCGACGGATAGCGCGGTCACTTTGGCCTTGCTGAACGCGATGCAATATCTCGCGAATATCCATGGTAT